>JAUSOJ010000262.1 GCA_030656195.1 Lutibacter sp. | reverse complement strand
CGTTTCAAAATTGATAGAATTGGCCTTGGGAACCGGAAATGCTATTTTATTGAATTCCAAATACTATAAAATATTTTTTTACCTGTCGCTGGCAATGGCCATCAGTGTTATCTTTTTAAACAAGTGGCTGATCGATTTAATTGGCATTAACGGAGCAGCAATTGCTACCCTTATTGTGGTGGCGATGTATAGCTTGCTTAAGATTATTTATTTAAGATCCAAATTAAATATTCAGCCTTTTGATTTGAATACCATTAAATTGGCAATCATTATTTCAGCGATATTCGCGGCTTTTTACTTTTGGAATTTTAGCTTTCATCCCATTATCAACATTGGACTTAAAGCTGTAATTATTTCATTGTTGTATTTTTTGCTTATCAATAAATTACAAATTTCAAAGGATATCAATGGTTTTGTGTCTAAATATGTTTCAAAAAATGAATAGCATTATATCCGATTAAGGTATCAAGATTTTTTAACCTTTGCCTTTAAACTTTTAATATCTAATATTTAATATTTAACCTTCTCAAATATAAACAAATGGCATATTTTCTTCACATTATTTACGGCATCGGAATGGCTTACTTCGGATTGATTTCTCCCGGAATGCTGAATATGACCGTGCTAAAAACCAGGTTGAATGTAGGCAAAATAGAAAGCGTAAAATTCGCATTGGGTGCGGCGGTCATTGTGTTTTTTCAGGCAGGAATTGCTCTGTTTTTTGCCGAATTTTTTATTCAAAACCCTAAAGTGATTGAATTTTTAAAAATGGCAGGCGTTTTTGTGTTTTTCATCCTGGCCATTTTCTTCTTTTTTCTTTCCAGAAAAAAAATGGAAGCAAAAAGCAAAATCAGCAAAGGAAATTATTTTTTTAAAGGCATGGCAATGTCCTCGGTGAATATGCTGGCGATTCCTTTTTATTTGGGCATGAGTATTTATCTGGGTTCCATCAATAAAATTATCATTGAACAGCCTTATATTTTATTGTTTGTATCAGGAGCGTCAATTGGTTCATTTTTGCTGTTTTATACCTACATATTTTTTGCGAAAATAATCAGTAAGAGAATTTCATTTATTGCGACAAACATCAATATTATTTTGAGTTTATTATTTTTATCACTGGGAATTTTCACGTTGATTAAGCTAATAGGTTAAATTTTAATTAGAAAAACATTAATATTATTTCGGTATGATTGAAGCGATTGAAAAAAACTTAAACAGAGGAATTCAGCTGTTGAATTGCATTTCTGATGATGAATATAACAATACAACCATTGCGCCGTATTATTCAAGTATAGGAGTTCATATGCGTCATATTTTAGATGTTTTTGATTGTGTTTTGATCGGTTTGGAATCGGGCAACATCAATTTAATCAACAGAAAACGAAATGAATTGGCCGAAAATCACACCCAATACGGAATCGCTTATTTTGAAGAGATTATTCAACGGTTGAAATTAATTGAAAAGGAAGATTATGATAGAATTGTGCTGGTAACTGATGATTTAGGCTTGGGAATCGTTTCGGTGAATTATACGTTGGGCGGCATTCTAATTCAGGCGCACAGCCACGCCATTCATCATTTTGCAAGTGTGGGTTATGTGATTTCTCAACTAAAAATTGCACTTCCTGATGCAGATTTCGGATTTAACCCGACCACGCCTAAAACGAATTTTCAGAAGTAGTATTTAACGCATTTACCTTATTTAAATACTTTTTATAGTTGAAATAAACGGCAATTAAATAGCTCAAATTGGTGTAGTTTTCCTCGTTTAGTTTCTTGTTTTTTACGCCAATGATATAGATGAGTTTCCAATGATTTTTAATCGATTTTAAGGCTTTAAAATAACTTCCGGTTGCTGCGTCGTAAATATGGGTGGGTTCAGATATGATACCGTTGACTTCCATAATTTTCAGATTTTTACCTTTCAGCAATTCATCAAAATTGTTGTACTTCAAATCGATTCTTCCATAATACCAGCCATCAATTTTAGCATTTAATTCATCTAAAAAGCACTCCAATTCACTGTTTATTAAATAATTGCCATTTATAAACTGTGTTCCTTTAGAATGATTTCCAATCATGTTCAGCACAACTTCTTCCATGTTTTTTGGAATAAACGCAAGGCTGTTTTTGTTTAGTTCAAAAAGGTATTTGGCATAACGATTAGCCCTGTCATCATTTAAAATTAAGTCTAAAATTGTTGATTGTCCGTCACCAACAACCGTCAAATATTTTTTCAAGGTTATTGAAGTAATTTTGCCTTTTTTTTCGCCCGGAAATCTATGGTAAAAAATACCGCATTCATTTTTGTAATCCACAAATTCCTGAATGATCAAATTGATGGAATTGTATTTTTTAAGATAAACAGAAAGTTCAGCTTCGTCTATAATTTTTGTCACCAGCAAACCTCTGAAACCAATATCAGGTTTAATGATTAAAGGAAATTGAATATTACTTTTGTTGATTTTTGGCAATATATTTTCAAGATTTTCTCCTTTTTCGATAAAAATGCTGATCGGACAGTAGTAGGATGGAAGTAATTGAAGGGTTTTGTATTTTGATTCCAATCCGTTTCCTGAACCTTCAATTCCCGGATTAACTGCTGAAAAGAATCCAAAACTTCTTGCTTTTATGGCCAAATAGAAAGCATACGGCAATAAAGGAACATAAAAAAGATACGAAGGCCAATATTCCCAGTTTGTAATTTTTTTAAAACTTGGGATTCCCATTATTTGTTGTTAAAAAGGCCATTTAAAATTATTTTGATGCCTAAAATTCCTAAAACAATGGCGGTTATAGCTAGTACAATGCCAACAATAAGGAATAAATAATTGTTTTGTTGTTTGATGGCTTTGTAACCGATGGTTATTAAAATTGGCGCCGCAACCATAAGGGGCAAAGTGGCCATCGCATATTTTAAGCCCCTAACCATTTCTTTTCTATCCGTTCCCATCTGTATAATTGTGGATTGCAGTTCGTACATTTTTGTATTTTACCAGCAGCTCAATGGCTTTTTCTTCTGAAATATTCAATTCTTCCATCAGCATTTTTGTTCCGCGAATCACCAGTTTATCGTTTGTCAATTGCATATCAACCATTTTATTGCCTTTTATTTTTCCAAGTTGGATCATAACGCTGGTTGAAATCATATTTAAAATGAGTTTTTGCGCGGTTCCTGCTTTCATTCTTGAACTTCCGGTCACAAATTCCGGACCCACCAAAACTTCAATGGGAAATTTAGCGATTTTTGCGAGCGGGCTTCCAACATTGCAGGTTATGCAACCGGTTAAAATGCCATTTTCATTGCATTTATTGATGCCGTTTATCACATAAGGCGTGGTGCCTGAAGCAGCGATTCCGATAACAACATCCTTGCTGTTTATGTTGTGGCTTTTTAAATCTTCCCAACATTGTGTGGTGGAATCTTCGGCAAATTCAACGGCTTTTCTGATGGCGGTATCGCCGCCGGCAATAATGCCAATCACAATATCGTGTGAAACGCCAAAAGTAGGCGGACATTCAGATGCATCCAGAATTCCCAATCGGCCGCTGGTTCCTGAACCAACATAAAACAATCGGCCGCCTTTTTTCAATTGTTGCACAATTTCCTTCACCAATTTTTCAATGGCGGGAATCACTTTTTCAACCGCATTTGGAACAGTT
>JAUSOJ010000261.1 GCA_030656195.1 Lutibacter sp. | reverse complement strand
TCAAAATTGATTTCTTTGATGATAAATCCGTTTTTTACGTAACGATTCATTTTAAAAGTAATGTCATCAATAATCAAAACTTCTTCAGCAACAAGCTCTGAAACTACTTTTTTTGAATTCATAAAATCAATTACAGCAATTCCATTTGGATTTAATCCGTTTTTAATATTTTGCAAAATGGCGATATCTTCTGCATCATCTTCAAAAAAACCAAAACTGGTGAATAAATTTAAAATGACATCAAACTTACTTTTAAAAGGGTTTCGCATATCATGTTCCACAAATTTCAACGTTTCGGTTTCAAATTGTTTGGCATATTCGATGCTGTTTTTAGATAAATCGGCACCAATCACTTGAAATCCAAGTGAATTTAAATAGATGGAATGCCGCCCTTTTCCGCAGGCCAAATCCAGTATTAAATTGCTTTTTTCTAATTTTAAAAAGGCAATTAAATTTTTCAAAAAAGACTCCCCTTCAGAATAATCTCTATGTTTATATAAAATATGGTAGTAGCTTGTGTTGAACCATGAAGCAAACCAGTCTTTGTTTTTAGTCATAATATTAAAATGACTGCAAAAATAAGGATTTGTTTGGTAATATGTTTCTTTGTCGGATTTTTTAATCGTTTACGAAACGCGTTGTTTTAATAATCAGTAAAAATCTTTAAACCTTCCTCAGGCAGGCAAGCTTTTTTTTAACATTTAACATTTAACTTAATTATTCAGTACTTTTGCAAAAATTAAAGAATATGGAACGAAATTTTAAAATGGTTGCCACAACTATGTTTGGGCTGGAAGAAGTATTGGCAACGGAACTTAAAAATTTGGGGGCGCAAGATGTTGAACCAGGCGTAAGAAGCGTTACTTTTTTAGGCGATAAAGGTTTTATGTACAAAGCAAATATGGCTTTGCGTACGGCGATAAGAATTTTGAAACCCATTAAAACTTTTAAGGTTGCTGATGAAGATGATTTGTACAAAAAAATTCAACAAATTGAGTGGGAAAAATATATGAGCGTTTCCAGCACATTTTCTATTGGTGCTGTGGTAAATTCTCAAGGTTTTACAACAAATTCACATTATATTACTTTAAAATCGAAAGACGCGATTGCAGATTATTTCAGAAATAAATACAATGAACGACCAAGTGTTGACACAAAACACCAGGATTTAAAAATCCACGTGCATATTCACAATAATTATTGTTCCATTTCATTGGACAGTTCGGGCGATTCATTGCACAAGCGAGGTTACAGAAGTGCCACGAATATTGCGCCCATTAATGAAGTTTTGGCGGCGGGTTTGGTGTTGCTTTCGGGATATACCGGCGATTGCAATTTTATTGATCCAATGTGCGGTTCTGGAACTATTTTGATTGAAGCTGCCATGATTGCCAACAACATTCCGGCAAACATCAACAGAAATGAATTCGGTTTTGAAAAATGGGCTGATTACGATGAAGAGTTGTTTTATACCATTCAGGAATCGCTGATAAAAAAAATCACCAATTCCCACTTTAAAATTATGGGATTTGACAAAGCGCCATCGGCAGTGGTGAAAGCAAAGGAAAATGTGGCGAATGCCAATTTAAGCGAATTTATTGGCGTGCATCATGTAAATTTCTTTAACTCGGTAAAAGAAGTGTTTGGACGCACCGTTATTTTATTCAACCCGCCTTATGGTGAACGTTTGGATATTGATATGCAAGAATTCTACAAAAAAATTGGGGATACTTTAAAAAGCGGCTATTCAGATTCTACCGTTTGGTTTATTACCTCAAATATGGAAGCTATAAAACATGTTGGACTTAGAACTTCAAGAAGAATTCCTATGAAAAATGGGGACTTGGATTGTTTGTTTGTGCGGTACGATATGTACGCAGGAAGTAAGAAAACAAAAAATAACCCAATTATAGAGGAAGAATCTTAAGGGAAATTCTTTTATGATTTA
>JAUSOJ010000336.1 GCA_030656195.1 Lutibacter sp. | reverse complement strand
GGAACCATGGCAAACCAAACTGCGATCAAACTTCACACGCAACATGGTGACAGAATGTTTTGCGATAAATGGGCGCACGTCTATAATTTTGAAGGCGGCGGCGCTGCGGCTAATTCGGGAGTCACTTCCCATTTAATTGATGGCGAAAGAGGCATGTTCACCGCAAAACAATTGTTTGATGCGGTTTCTGGCAGAGCCGACATTCACGTGCCTTGGGCAAGTTTGGTTGTGGTGGAAAACACCACCAATAAAGGCGGAGGCGCTTGCTGGGATTTTGAAGAATTGTTGAAAATTAAACAAATTTGCACAGATCATCATTTGGCATTCCATATGGACGGCGCACGAATATTTAACGCTTTGGTGGCTAAAAATGAAACGCCTAAACAATATGGCGAAATTTTCGACACCATTTCGGTTTGCTTGTCAAAAGGTTTGGGAGCGCCCGTTGGCTCTGTGTTGTTAGGCTCTAAACTTCATATTCAAAAGGCGTTGCGAATCAGGAAAATATTTGGCGGCGCTATGCGTCAGGTCGGTTATTTGGCCGCTGCCGGAATTTACGCGTTGGACAATCACATCGACCGTTTGGCAATTGACCATACCCGCGCAAAAGTGATTGGCGTGGCGCTTCAAAATTGTAAATTGGTGAAATATGTGGAGCCTATTGAAACCAACATTGTTATTTTTAACGTGATCGATTCCATCAATGAAGAAGATTTTATAAATCGCTTAAAAAAAGCCGGAATTTCATTGATTTCTATGGGACAAGGCAAATTGCGGATGGTTACCCATTTGGACTTTACCGAAGAAATGCTTGAAATGGTGGTGAGCACTTTAGAGAATATTTAATTAAATGTGAATAATAGTTTTTTTGGCGTTACCGCAAGGGTCAGGCTTTTTATTGCAATCTTTTTATGGGTGAAAAACCCATAAAAAGGATTTTTTACCCTGAGCGGAGTCGAAGGGCAATCCTTAACGCAAAATTGGTACAAATTTGAATTGAAAAATAATTTTAATCCATAATCAGGGTTTTCAAAAACCATCATTAACTTTTATATAAAATATAAATTAATCATAAAATGAAAACAATTAAATTTAAGATGATTGTGCTTTTTTTAGCCATAAGCACCACCGGATTTTCGCAATCTGAAATAGATAAAATGTTGATTGAAATTTCTACAGCACCTTCTGCAGAACGCTTGGAAAAAGACATCGTAAAATTGGCGAATTTTGGAACGCGACATACGTTGTCTGATACTCTTTCTAAAACAAGGGGAATTGGCGCAGCGCGCCGTTGGGTTAAAACTGCTTTTGAAGAAGTTTCAAAAAATTGCAATAACTGTTTGGAAGTGAGTTATTTGGGTGATTTGGTAAAAGCGGATGGAAGCCGAATTATTACAGACACCAAAGTGGTGAATGTGATGGCTATTCAACGCGGTACAACCTATCCAAACCGTTATGTAATTATGGCTGGCGATATTGATTCCCGAGTTTCTGATGTTAATAATTTTACGTCAGATTCGCCCGGCGCAAACGACAACGCAACCGGATTGGCGGGGGCCATTGAAGCTGCACGGGTTTTAAGTAAATATAAATTTCCTGTTTCCATTATTTATGTGGGTTTGTCGGGTGAAGAACAAGGTTTGTACGGCGGAAAAATTATGGCAAAATATGCCAAAGAAAATAATTGGGACATTATCGCGGTGTTAAACAATGATATGATTGGCAACATTGAAGGAATTGACGGTGTTATTGACAACAGCACTTTCCGAATTTTTTCTGAAGCCATTTCTGTACAAACTACTGAAAGAGAGCGTAACAGTATGCGTTTTTATGGCGGTGAAGTGGACGGAACTTCGCGTCAATTGGCACGTTATGTGGCAAAATTGGCCGAACAATATATGACCAATTTAAAACCAATTATGATTTACAGACTCGACCGATTTGGGCGTGGCGGCCATCACCGACCTTTTAATGACGAAGGTTTTACGGGAGTGAGAATTATGGAAACCCACGAAAATTACAACCGTCAACACCAAGATCTCAGGGTTGAAAATGGCATAAAATACGGTGATGTAATTGAAGGCGTAAACTTTGATTATGCCGCAAAATTAACGGCGGTAAACTGTTTAACGCTGGCTTCATTGGCTGCAGCGCCTTTGGAACCTCAAAACGTGATGATTGCTGGTGCCGTGGAGCCATCAACCCGATTAAAGTGGGACGCCGTTGCCGATAAAAACAGCATTGGCTATAAAATATATTGGAGAGACACCACTTCGCCGCAATGGCAATACAGCCGATTTGTGGGCAAAGCAACTGATTACACGTTGAAAAATATTCTCATTGATAATTTCTTGTTTGGCGTGGTTAGTGTAGGAGCAAATGGCGCGGAAAGTTTGGTGCAGTTTCCAAGAAAATTAATTCCTGCCGGGATGTAATTAGGTTCAAATAATTCCGACTTATTTAAAAATAGATTAAGGAATGAAAAAAATATTCATAATAATTCTGGTTTTTGCAACAGCGAACATTGATGCACAATCCATACTAACAAAAAAATCGAAAATGTCAGATAAATTAGAAATTGCCACCTTGGCAAACGGTTGCTTTTGGTGCACTGAAGCTATTTTCCAAAGATTAAATGGCGTTGAAAAAGTAACATCGGGTTATTCAGGAGGAAAGGTTAAAAATCCAACCTACAATGAAGTTACTTCGGGAGAAACCGGACATGCAGAAGTGATACAAATTCAATTTGATCCTAAAATAATAACTTTTCAGGAAATTTTGGAGGTGTTTTTTGCCACACACGATCCAACAACTTTAAACAGACAGGGTTATGATGTTGGCACCCAATACCGATCAGCCATATTTTACCATTCAACAGCGCAAAAAGAAGTTGCCGAAGCATTTATTAAATCGTTGACCGACGCCAAAGTTTTTGATAAAAAAATAGTTACTGAAGTGACTGCATTAGATGTTTTTTATGAAGCGGAAGCTTACCATCAAAATTATTACAATAACAATAAAAATCAAGGTTATTGCGTGGCGGTTATCAATCCGAAATTGGATAAATTCATCAAAAAATATAAGGATAAGTTAAAAAAATAATTGATTTTTATGGTGTTTTTTTGAATGAACAGGGAACTATTAAATAACTATAATTTTTTTGCAGTAATTCGATTTGCGTTAGGGAGTGAAGTGAAAATCCCGGCTTTGCGAGCATATTTAGCGATATCTTCAACAGATTGCCACGCTCCGCTCGCAATGACGGATTGCAACGTAACGCCCGACCCGCCAGCTGGCGGGGAACGCCCAAATTTTTAAACTTATTTTAATTGTATTTATCTGAAAAATAATTAATTGATGTCTAATAAATACAAACTTCTGTTGTTAAGTATTCT
This sequence comes from Lutibacter sp., assembly GCA_030656195.1. Classification (GTDB taxonomy): domain Bacteria; phylum Bacteroidota; class Bacteroidia; order Flavobacteriales; family Flavobacteriaceae; genus Lutibacter. The sequence goes on along the minus strand of JAUSOJ010000336.1, from coordinate 1,687 downwards.
TTTTGATGGAGTGGGAATGCTTTCTTTCGCAATTCCGTTTATTGGGGAATTTTCGGATATTATATGGGCGCCTTTATCGGCTTTTATCATTTACAAAATGTATGGAGGAATTTTGGGAAAAGGCGTGGGAATTATCTCATTTGTTGAAGAAATAGGGATTTTTGGAAGCGATTTTATTCCAACATTTACCTTAACCTGGATTTACAACTACCTTATAAAAAGGGGAAAGTAGCTTAGGCTTCTTTAAAAAATCGTTTAAAACCCATTCTTGAAAGCGTTTTTTTAGAAAATGCAGAAAAGAATTTATATTGTCCGAAAAGAAATCCTACCAATGGCAATGTAAGTTGATAAATCAAAAAGATCAACACAATTCTTACCGGCCAAAACAACCAAGGATTGGTGGTTTCTTTGTATAAACCTATAAATTCAGTTACCGGTTTTGCAACCCAGGCAGCAAAAGAACCATTTACAGAAAAAACGATAATGATTAAGAGAACTTGAAAGTTAGAAGTTAATCCCCAGCGTTGTTTTAATTTTTCCATTTATTTTATTTTCGGGGCAAAAATACATTTATATTTTTAAATAAAGATTGCTAATAAATCTTCCTGATATTTTTTTAAAATTGTGAATTTTTTAATCAATTATATAGAGAACCTAAAAGTGTGTTAAGTTATTTTTTGAATTTATAACAAAATATAATGGCTTAATCCTCGTTTTTATTATAATTTTAAAAAGAAAAATGTTCAATAAAAATCTAAAAACACAAAATTTATGAAGAAATTACTTTTTATGTCGGCATTCTTAATAGGAACCATTTTTACAGTTAATGCCCAAGACATTGCACGAAATGCACTAGGTGTGCGTTTGGGTGACAACGATGGTTTTGGCGGTGAAATATCTTATCAGCGCGAATTGAGTGAAAATACCCGTTTAGAACTGGATTTGGGTTTTAGAAGCAATAAGTATTCTGATGCTTTTAAATTAACCGGAATTCACCAGTGGGTTTGGAATATTGACGGCGGATTTAATTGGTATGCAGGTTTTGGCGCAGGAATTGGATCTTGGAGTCACGACAATAATTATATGGGAAATGATGATGAAGGATTATTTTTGAATGCCGACGGAAATATTGGCATTGAATATAATTTTGATATTCCCCTAATGATTTCCTTAGATTTTAGACCCGAGTTTGGTTTAATTGGCAATTATGGAAAAGATACTGATTTAGACATTGCACTTTCTTTACGATATCAATTTTAATCGTTTAAATAATCATCATTAAATGCGCCAAAAGGCGCATTTTTCATTTATTGTCGGCTAAATTTTTTATCTTTCCAAAAAATTTAAAAACTTTTGAATGAAAAAAATAGCGTTGCACTGGCAAATATTGCTTGGAATGTTTTTGGGTGTTTTAGTTGGACTTATTATGACACAATTTGATGGAGGCAGTGAAATTGTCCGGGATTGGATAAAACCCTTGGGCACTATTTTTATCAATTCATTAAAACTTATTGCCGTGCCGTTAATTTTGGGATCGCTTATAAAAGGCGTTTCCGATTTAAAGGATATTTCAAAATTGTCTAAAATGGGAGGAAGAACCATTGGTCTATATTTAATGACAACAGTCATTGCAGTAACTATTGGGTTATTTTTAGTAAACATTATCAAACCAGGAAATTCAATTTCT
>JAUSOJ010000335.1 GCA_030656195.1 Lutibacter sp. | reverse complement strand
ACAATGAAAATATTGCTGATTTAATTCGATTGGTGGGTAACCGTTGCGGCGGTTTGTATGGCTATTTTTCTGCGCACGCCGCCAATACTATGGCTCTTGCTGTGTTTTTTGGGTTGCTTTTAAGAAATAAATTAAGCTATTTGTTTCCAATTCTTGTTATATGGGCAATATTGGTTTCTTATAGCCGTATTTATTTAGGGGTCCATTTTCCATTGGATATTTTGACTGGAATGCTCATCGGACTTATTTATGGCACTTTGTTTTATGCTCTTTTTAAAGCATTTTTAAAAAAGTTTATCGCTTAGCCTTGTAAATTTCTTTGTTGAAAGGATTTATAAATATCAGCAAGAAAATAACACTGAAAGCAAACTCATAAATTTCCCACTTTCTGGTCGATGTTATAAATAATAGCAATCCTGTTCCAATTAAAAACGCAATAGTATGATGCCATTGCACAATTGGCACTGCAAATTTGTTGGCCAAGTTTTTGATCCACTCAAATTTTCTGTATAAAAAAGGCGTGATAATTAAGTAAATAACCAGAACAAAAGTTAAAATCTGACTAAAAATTAACTTGTTTATTTTGGTTTCACCAACCACTAAATTGTGCAAATTGGTTTCACCTTGTGCGTTGTTTTCTAAAAAATATTGGGAAGATTCCACATTAAAAATGCGCTGTCCCCAAGAAATTTCTTCCCCAGCGCCAAAAAAGAAAACAACAGCCATCGCTAAAATTCCAACTTTCCAAAAAAACTTTTTTTGTTTAAAAAGTTTGAAAAACCGAGACAATAAAAGCAAACTTGAAGCCAATAGAAATATAGCGGATGCAAATTCAATAAGGCCGTCTTCTCGGGTATAAACTTCATCAAAAAACGTAAGATTGGTTTTTGCAAAGTAAATTCCCAATCCAAATATGACGATTAAAAATAAATAAGCTGCTTTATCAATATTGGTAAGTGTTTTCATAAATGTTTGAATTTTGATTTTCTCTGTGTTTATTGTAAAGGTTAAAAGTACGGTTTTTTCGAAACTAAATAAAATTCTCTGATCAATCGTTTTTGCTTTTGAACATTTATTTAAGTTTTAAACTTTTTCAATTTGGAACAATTTTGGTAAATTCGTACTTCATTATTTTTGAGCCAATTTTAGTAATTCTTAATTAACTTTCAAGGGCAATGTTTTTAATCTTTGGATGATTTTTTTCGCATTTAGTTAACGTTCAAAATTCGGATTTAAATTTAAAATGTTTATTCAGGTTTCAATAAATAAATGGAAGATTTAAAATTTGAATCCAAAAGTTTCATTTGCGCTTTGTATTCTGATGGAATGTCTTTTATTTTTTTGTTTGTCACCACAAAATAGGACTTGCCGGTAATTCCCATAACGGAATCCAATTCCCTGGTATTGGCAACCGTTTTTGCTTTTCCGTTGGAATAAAACTGTCCGGAATAGGATTTGCCTTTCCAATAATAAAGTGCTTCATTTTTGTTAAAATCGATTTGTTGATTTTCGATCAGATATTTGTCGGAATTCATATAAAAATCCAGTTTACCGGTTAAAAAAGCGCCAAAAAACAACAAAATGGCTACTGCCGGGAAAATGGAACCAACTGCCAACATCGTTTTTTTCTTTTCATAATTTTTCCACCAATGCACCATTAAAAGCGCAATAGGAATGGTAACGGGAAGAATATAGGTATGCAAAATATTTTTTGAAATCGTAAAAAATAAAGGGGTCCAAAACAGCCAAAACACCAAATAGGAAACATAGTTGTCCTTAAAAATGGATTTTCTTTCTTTCCAAATTTTATACAACACAATTTGTATCCAGGGAAACGCAAAAGCAAGCAAAAATACCCAAATCATCCCAAGAGGCTGGGAGTGGCCGCTGCCGTACAAATCGCCTTGCCAGCCCGGAACCAGAAATCGGTTAAAATGTTCGCCTACGATAAAATAATTCAAAAATCCGGGCGATCTGTTTTCTGCCAAAATATACCACGGAATTGAAATGACTGCTGTAATTAAAATTCCGGTAAACCAAGGTAATTTTAAATAAACGGTTTTAAGTGATACTTTTTGAAGCAATATCCAAAGAAAAATAGGAGGAACCGTTAACACCAAAATGATAGGTCCTTTTGCCAAAAAACCCAATCCCATTGCAATAAAAAACAGATAGTTCCAAAATGTGTATTTTTCATGTTGCATCGCTTTCCAAAAGGAAATCATAATCAGCGCAATGCTAAAAGCCAATGCGCTATCGGTGGAAACAACGCCGGTGTGAATTAAAAATTCGGGCATAGTCAACAAAATAAAAGCAGGCAAATAAAAGGAAACGCCTTCTTTTTTTGCCAGTTTCCCGAGAACAATCAGCAAAATAACAGCCAATAAAAAGGAAGGAAATCGCGCTGCCATTTCGCTCACACCAAAAGTTTCAAAACTTAAAGCAGAAAGCCAGGTTGATAAGGGCGGTTTTGCCCAAAACGGAATTCCGTAGTCTATTTGCAACACCACCCAATTTTTGGTTTCGTACATGATTCTGGCAATTTCGCCATAACGTGATTCTGTTTTGTCCAGCAATGGAATTGCAGCCGTAAGGATCAATCGGAAAACCGCAATGACAATCACAGAAATAAACAAATAAAACGAGGTATTTTTATCCTTTTTTAAGTCCATTTTTAGAATCGTTTGTTAATGGTCTGAATTATTTTTTTGAATTGACAATCTTATGGATTCTGAATAAATCAATCCATAATTTTATAATATAGCTTGCTTTAACTTATGTATCTCCTCTGTCTACCCATCTTAACAATGGCACTTCCAGCATTTTTTCCAAGACCTTGTCTCTTCCGTAAAACTTAATGATTCTGTCAAAAATCTCCACATCAAACAGCCATTTGGATACAAAAGCATCCTTAAAAACTACTTCACCCAATTCTTTGGAGAAAATTTTACAGCCGCACTGCGTGTCGTAAACATTTAATTTTAAAATATAAGATATCACGGTGGCGATGATTCTACCGATAAAAAATCGGTAGGTGTTTCGCTCAATCACAGCGCCGATTCTTTGTATTCTCGAGCCAAAAACAAAATTGATGTTTGCATTTAAGAAGCTGGTCATCGCCAAGCATTCTTCCAGCGAAGTTGCCAAATCGGCATCCAAGTAGGCAACATAATCGAAATTATGATGATAATTGCAATAGTGAAAACCGCTTCTGATGGCTTCGGCTTTCCCCATATTTTTAATGTAGGAATGCACAACAACCTGTTTTGGAAATTGCGTTTTTAAACCTTCGAGAATTGAAAGCGTATTGTCTGAAGAACCGTCATTGACAAAACAGATTAATACCGCCGGATTTTCTTCCATAAAATGGCTGTATTCCTGAATCGCCAAGCCTTTTTCTTCATTATAGCAGGGAATAACAATGCAAACATTATTTTTTACGGCGGACAAATTGTACATGAATGTTTTCTGCTTAGTTGGAATCAAAATTCGCGGTAAATTTATATTATTTATCTCGATAAAATCGTCACACTTCAAATAATGTTTTGATCCCTGTTTAGAAATTGAATAGTGAAATGGCAAAATATAAATTCAACAATTAACAATTAGCAATTTAAAAAAAATTACAATTCATCATTCAACATTCAACATTCATCATCATCCATTTTTCATTATTCATCATCCATTCAATTTGCGTTCAGGATTTTTAGTATATTTACGCTTTTAAATTAAGGGAATTTTAATGGAATTATACAAAACAAATCAGCTCAAAATATACAATTCTTTAAGTAAATCTAAAGAAATTTTCAAACCCATTGTTGAAGGAAATGTTGGCATGTACGTTTGCGGTCCAACGGTTTACAGCAATGTGCATTTGGGAAATGTGCGAACTTTTATGTCGTTTGATTTGGTGTTCCGTTATTTAAAACAATTGGGTTTTAAAGTGCGTTACGTGCGCAATATTACCGATGCCGGGCATTTGGAAAATGATGCTGATGAAGGCGAAGACCGAATTGCCAAAAAAGCGCGAATAGAAAAAATTGAGCCGATGGAAGTGGTGCAGCGCTATACGGTCGATTTTCACGAAACACTCCAAAAAATCAACAATCTGCCGCCAAGCATTGAGCCAACAGCAACCGGACATATCGTTGAGCAAATTGAAATTATTAAAGATATTTTAGCCAAAGGAATGGCCTATGAAGTAAATGGATCTGTATATTTTGATGTGTTAAAATACAATGAAACAGAACATTATGGCATTCTTTCAGGCAGAAACATAGAAGATTCCGTTCACAATACACGTGAGCTGGACGGACAATCAGAAAAGAAGAATCCGCAGGATTTTGCGCTTTGGAAAAGAGCGGAAGAAAAACATATTATGCGCTGGCCTTCGCCTTGGGGAGAAGGTTTTCCCGGCTGGCATTTGGAATGTACCGCAATGAGCACAAAATATTTGGGCGAAACATTCGACATTCACGGCGGTGGAATGGATTTGAAATTTCCGCATCACGAATGTGAAATTGCGCAATCTAAAGTGAAAAACAAGGTGAATCCGGTGAATTATTGGATGCACGCGAATATGCTGATTTTGAACGGACAAAAAATGGCAAAATCAACAGGGAATTATATTTTGCCCAATGAAATTTTTACGGGCGAAAACAAGATTTTGAGCAAAGCATTTTCTCCAAGTGCCACACGATTTTTTATGATGCAGGCGCATTACCGCAGCGTGTTGGATTTCTCCAATGATGCTTTGGAAGCTGCTGAAAACGGTTATATGAAACTGATGGAAGCCTTAAATAACCTTGAAAACATTGAAGTAGGCAAAGTTTCCTCCATCAATATTGGCGAATGGAAAAAACGTTGTTACGATGCAATGAACGATGATTTTAACAGTCCGGTGTTGATTGCCAATTTATTTGAAGCCGTAAAATACGTGAATTTATTGCTTGAAAAAAAGGAAACCATTTCGGCGGCAGATTTAGAAGAGCTTAAAAACACCATGAACACTTTTGTTTATGATGTTTTGGGTTTGCAAAACAATTCGGAAGAAAATGCCTGCGATAAATTAAATGGCGTTGTTGAAATGCTGATTAAAATGCGTAAAGAAGCTCGTGACAACAGGGATTGGGCACTTTCCGACAAAATTCGCGATGAACTCGCTGTGTTGGGAATTCAGCTTAAAGACGGAAAAGAAGGAACCACATTCTCTGTAAATTAAATTGAAAACAATCACTAAAATATTGGCGATTCCATTTATTTGGCTGGTGCGGTTTTACCAGGTAGCCATTTCGCCCTATTTGCCTTCAAGTTGCCGATATTCGCCAACCTGTTCGCAATACACCGTGGAGGCTTTAAAAAAGCATGGGATTTTTAAAGGAGGCTGGTTATCTTTAAAAAGAATTGCCAGTTGCAATCCTTGGGGCGGTCATGGACACGATCCGGTTCCATAGGCCCCCTAACCCCCGAAGGGGGGACAGAGCGTAAAGAAAATGTTCAGTGAACATTTTTAGCGATAGGGCCAGCCGGCGCGATGGCACGTAAAGAAAATGTTCAGTGAATATTTTTAGCGATAGGGCCAGCTGGCGCGATGGCATTAAAAGTTAGAAATTGAAAATTTATAATTTCATTAGAAACAAACTCCCTTTCCTTGGGAAAGGGTTGGGGATAGGAAATAAGTAAACAAATAAACAGTTAAACGCATAAACAACTATGATACTACTTCAAATAGATTGGAATCCTTCACCTGAAATTTTTAAAATTGGCTCATTTGCTGTCAGGTACTACAGTTTAATGTTTGTAATTGCCTTTATGCTGGGATTGTATTTGATGAAAAAGATATTTATCAATGACAATATTCCTATTGAAAAATTGGATTCATTGTTTATTTACACCATTGTTGCAACGCTTCTGGGCGCAAGAATAGGTCATTTTCTGTTCTATGAACCTGAATTTTTCTTTAAAAAACCTTTGGAAGTATTGCTTCCTTTTCGTTTTTCGCCAAAATTTGAATTTACCGGTTACGCTGGCCTGGCCAGTCACGGCGCTGCCATCGGGATTATTACCGCCATGTATTTTTACAGTAAAAATGTGTTGAAAAAACCAATCCTGTTTATTTTGGACAGAATTGTCATTCCTGTTGCCATCGCAGGTGTTTTTATCAGATTGGGGAATTTGATGAATTCTGAAATTATCGGAAAACCAACAAATTCGGATTACGGTTTTATTTTTAGACAATTGGGGGAAGATTTCCCGCGCCATCCGTCACAATTGTACGAAGCAGTTGGCTACCTTTTTGTCTTTATCCTGCTTTGGTTTATTTATTGGAAAACCGATAAAATGAAGAAACCAGGCTACCTTTTCGGATTGTTTTTTGCCTTGCTTTGGTCGGTTCGGTTTTTTGTTGAATTTTTCAAGGAAAAACAGGTTGAAGGCGGCGAAAATTGGATGTTCGGACTCAATACCGGACAGGTTTTAAGCATTCCGCTTATTTTGATTGGTTTGTATTTTATGTTTCGAAAAACAAAATCTGAAAATAAATAAGGTTAAAGTTCAATAATTCGATGAGCGTATTTGTTGAAAATGAAGTTTTCGAAAAAGTCGATTATTCAACAGTTAAATTGGCAAAAGGAGAATATGACAATTGTACTTTTGCAAATTGTTTGTTTTTAAACGCCGACATTTCTAATTGTACTTTTATGGAATGCGAATTTATAGATTGCAATTTCAGCAATAGCGATTTTAAAAACACGTCTTTTAGATCTGTGGTTTTCAAAAATTGCAAATTATTGGGACTTCAATTTAACCATTGCAATGCTTTTTTATTGGCGCTTCGCTTTGAGGAATGTCATTTAAACATCGTTTCTTTTTATAAACTGAAACTCAAAAGCACCAAATTCAACAAATGCAAACTTCAGGAAGTTGATTTTACGGAAACCGATTTATCCAATGCATCATTTAACAATTGTGATTTAA
>JAUSOJ010000334.1 GCA_030656195.1 Lutibacter sp. | reverse complement strand
CGCTTAAATCCTGTAAAACCTGCAACGTTGTTGGCGTATCGTTCACAAAAGCACGAGATTTTCCGCTGGGTGCTATTTCTCTTCTGATGATGGTTTCATTTTCAAAATCAATATCATTTTCATCAAAAAATCCTTCAAGCTGATAATTAGAGATTAGGAATTTTGCCTCAATGATGCATTTTTTATCAACATCTTTCAACGTTGAAATATCGGCTCTTTTTCCTAAGACCAATCCAAGTGCTCCCAATAAAATAGATTTACCCGCGCCGGTTTCGCCGGTTATTGTAGATAAATAATCCCTGAAATTAACAGATAAACTATCTATTAATGCATAATTTTTTATGGAAAGATTTGTAAGCATTCTTGTAATTTAATGTTAAGAATTTACTTGATGTCGTTCCACTTAGCCGCGTTAAGAGGTGAAATTTTGAGTAAGTCTTCTTTTAATTTAAAAGTATCATAGTTTGGTCCATCTGAAAAAACAGAGACAATTTCATCAGCTTTCGCATCCATAAAAACCCTTAATAAAGTGGCATTCGGACGAGAATCATAGATGGTTTTTAACATTCCGATGGATTCCGCAATTTTTTGTTTTGCTCTTTTTTTATCCTGATGCATCACATCCAACCCTTTCAAATGATAGGTATACAATGCGGAGCGAAATAAACTGTAAGTTGGCGCCAAAATATGGTCGATTAAAATAAATCTGGATTTGGATCCATCACTTTGATTCCATCCAAAATAACCGCTTTGTTGCGATTGCACCACAATATTTTGCGCTTTGGTATAAAAATTTGTACCGCCATTTAAAGCAAAAGTATCGGCATCCATCCCTAAAATGGTATACACGTAAAATGAAACAATGGCGCTCAAATTGGATTCGAACTGGTTTTCATTAAACTGTAACGCCTCGTACTCTACATATTTAAAGGAAAAATTATCATCTTTAAAATTAAAAACCGGCGTTAAATAAGTTGAACTGTAAATGGGACGTGAAGATTGTATTTGAATATGCCCTTTAAAATCGTCGCCAGATTGCTCCAAAATGGTGAGCGTTAAATTGCAGCTAATGCGTTCCTGAGGCAAATAATTGAGATTCGTCCAACGTTTTTGATTCACAAATTCATTCAATGAATTCTCCAACGTTTTAAAGATTTGTTTGTTTGATCCCGGAATTTTATCTGCATTCACAGCGATGGTACAATTTAATTCCTGTGCGCCCATCTGGGCTGTAAAGAAAAAAATACTAAGCAGTTGAATTATTTTACGCATAAAATCTGATTCAAAATTACATTAAATATATCTTCGGCGACCTCTGCTTTAGATTTTATACTAAATTCTGAAATTTTTTCGAATTTATCAATGATTGTGACTTTATTTGTTTCTTTTTTAAATCCGGCGCCTTTATCCTGTAGCGAATTCAACACAATTAAATCTAAATTCTTCGATTTTAACTTTGTAATGGCATTTTCCAATTCATTATTTGTTTCCAACGCAAAGCCAACCAAAAACTGCTGATTTTTAACTTTACCCAAGGAAGCCAATATGTCTTTGGTTTTCACCAATTCAATGGTCAAGGTATCGGATGTTTTCTTTATTTTATTTTCTGCAACTTCTTTAGGTTTGTAGTCTGCCACGGCAGCCGAAAGAATGGCAACATCAACGGAGCTATAATATTTATGGACTTCTTGATACATTTCTTCAGCAGTCACCACATCAATTCTTTGAATCAACGAATGTGACACCGTTTCATTTGAAGTTCCTGTAATCAAAAAAACTTCAGCGCCTAAATTGGCAGCTTTTTTAGCCAGTTCAAATCCCATTTTACCGGAAGAATGATTTCCAATAAACCGAACCGGATCAATGGCTTCATACGTTGGGCCGGCAGTTATCAACACTTTTTTGTTGAATAATGGCAATCCTTGAACAATCTCATTTTCAATAAATGATACAATATTTTCGGGTTCTTCCATACGGCCTTCCCCTACCAAACCACTGGCGAGTTCACCGCTTGAAGGCGGAATAAAAACGTTCCCGAAACTTTGTAATTTTTCAATACTATGCTTTGTGGCCGGATGTTGGTACATATCCAAATCCATTGCAGGCGCAAAATACACCTTGCATTTGGCCGATAAATAAGTGGCTAACAATAAATTGTCGCAAACGCCATTGGCCATTTTAGACAAAGTATTTGCAGTTGCCGGCGCAATAAGCATATAATCGGCCCACAAGCCTAAATCTACGTGGCTGTTCCATTGTTCATTCTCATCATCTCCTTTTTCAAAAAAGGTAGAACAAACCGGATTTTTAGACAATGTTGAAAGTGTAAGCGGCGTAACAAAATCTTTGGCTGCAGGTGTCATCACAACTTTTACCTGCGCGCCTGATTTCACAAAAAGTCGCACTAAATGTGCTGTTTTATAAGCAGCAATACCGGCGGTAACGCCCAATAGTATTTTTTTACCGCTTAAAATGGACATCTATTTTTGAGGTTCTTCAGGATTTCTGTAATAAATTTTACCGTCTAACCATTCTTGCACTGCAAGTGCTGTTGGTTTTGGTAATTTTTCATAAAATTTAGACACCTCAATTTGTTCTTTGTTTTCAAAAACCTCATCCAAACTGTCGGTATACGTTGCAAACTCTTCTAATTTTTCAACCAATTCATTTTTTAAATCGATGCTGATTTGATCGGCTCTTTTTGCTATAATAGTGATTGCCTCGTAAATGTTGTTTGTTGGCGCCTCAATTTTATTTTTGTCGTAAGTAACAGTTGTATTTGGTGCTTTTGTGTTTTTATAATCCATTAGTTTTGAGTTTTTATGACGGTTATAGCATTTAATTCATTGTTTAATTCAGAAATCAATTTTTTGGTTTCCTCTAAATATTTTGATTCGGGGAAATTTCTTTCAAAACGCTGATGAACTTTTAAGGCTTCGTTAATCCTTTCTTCCTTTTTCTGAAAAATACTTTTGGCACCCAAATAATAAGCCGATTTAAATTTCAAATACATCGCTTCTTCTTTGTATGAAGTGCCTAAATAATCTGAAAGTAAATTGTCAAAAGCGACCATTGCCGCAGTATAATCTTGGGTATGATAATATTGTTTTGCAATCTCGAAAGATTTTTTTTCCAATTTTAAGGTTAATTCCTTGATGTTTTTATTGGCATCAGGAACTTTATCGGAGTCCGGAAATTTATAGATAAAAGACTGAAGCGCCATTATGGCTTCCTTGGTGTCTTTTTGATCTAAACTATACACCGGCGAAGCCAAATAATAACTGTACGCCGATAAATATGCGGCTTCTTCAACCTTTGAACTTTTTGGATAACCTTTTACAAATTTATCAAAATAATAAGCCGCTAAACTATATTGTTTGGTGTTATAATGTGCTTGGGAAACCATATATTGAATACGCTCCATTTGAGGTTTTCCTCTATAACTTGGCGTTATTTTCTCAAATAAAGCAATGGCTTTTGTATACTTATGTTCATCATACATTTTAACCGCCAACAAATATTGCTCTTCACTGGTTCCTTTATTCAACACTTTTTGGTATTCACCGCAAGATGAAAAGCCCAAAGCGACTAACAAAATGAAAATATAAATCTTATTTTTTTGCATTTGGCAAAATTAGTTATTTATTATGGATTATTAAAATGATTTTTCACTTGGGAATAAACCACAAAAATAACGCGCTTTTCCTATAAATAGTGCCCGTGAATCCTAATTGTTTGTTAATTATTAGGCTGGTGGCGCAACAGAGCTAACAACAGTAAGTCGTTTAATATCATTGTCAAACAAGTACAAACCGCCTTTATCGTCGCCAATTAAATTAATTTTATCTAAAATAGTTCGGGCCTGTGCTTCTTCTTCTATTTGTTCAGCAACATACCACTGTAAAAAGTTATGCGTTGCGTAGTCTTTTTCTTCCAATGAAATATGCACCAATTCATTAATGCTTTGGGAAACAAAAATTTCGTGTTTGAACAATGTTTCAAACATTTCTTTGATTGAACCAAATTCAAGTGCTGGTGCACTTAATTCTGAAACCATTGCGTGTCCGCCGCGTTCATTGATATATTTAAAAAATTTAAGCATATGCATTCTTTCTTCATCAGATTGTGCATACATAAATTGTGAAACGCCTTCTAAACCTTTAATCTCTGACCATGAAGCCATAGCCAAATATATTTGTGAAGATTCAGCTTCAATTCTGATTTGCTTGTTTAAAACGGATTGCATTCTTTCTGATAACATACTTTTTGATTTTTTAATGTTGTTTTAAGATAATTTCTAAATACTAAAATCTAATAATTAGCTGCAAAGTTAGTTATTTTTTGTTGTAAATCATACGAAGCATTTACCAAAGGCAATCTTACATTTTCTGAGCAAATACCTAAATTTTTTAGTAAAGCTTTTATTCCTGCCGGATTTCCTTCTTCAAAAATATAATCGATGCAATCCATCACTTTGTAATGAAGTTCATTGGCTTTTGCTACATTCCCTTTTAATCCCTGTTGAATCATTTCTGAAAAATCTTTAGGCAAACCTTGTCCGATTACCGAAATTACGCCAGCGCCACCAGCCAAAACCATAGCCAAAGCAATCATATCATCGCCCGAAATAACCATAAAATCTTTTGGTTTGTGCTGAATTAACCGCATCGCCTGAACAATGTCTCCTGCCGCTTCTTTCACTGCCACAATATTTTTAAAATCTTTGGCCAAACGAATCACTGTGTTTGCCTCCACATTTTTCGCGGTTCTTCCCGGCACATTGTACACAATAATTGGCAACGGACTTGCTTCTGAAATGGCTTTAAAATGCTGATAAATTCCTTCTTGCGTTGGTTTGTTATAATATGGTGAAACAGAAAGTATCGCTGAATATGCCGATAAATCAGAAGTTTTAATTTCATTCACAACCGCCATGGTGTTATTTCCGCCAATGCCAATAACCAAAGGAAGTCGGCCGTTATTGGCCTTAATGATGGTTTCTTTAACCTGTTCCTTTTCTTCTGAAGTTAACGTAGCAGGTTCGCCGGTGGTTCCCAAAACCACCAAATAATTTACGCCATGGTCTATTTGAAAATTAACCAAACGTTTTAACCCTTCAAAATCGACGGATTTATCTTCATTAAATGGCGTTACCAAGGCAACTCCGGTTCCTAACAATTCTTTCATTGCACTATCTTTAAAATGACTAAATATTTTATTAATTCTTCATGAAACAAATCAATCTCATCTGGCTCACACCTTATCAGTAAATCATACAACCGTTTGTCCATGTGCGCAAAACCAACCCTAAACGCAGCTTTGCATTGCAATAGTAATAAGTTGAGATAGACATTGTCAACTTTGCTGTAATTAATTAACAAATCATAGTTATTTGTTAAAATATTTTTTAATTTTTCAGAGTCAATTTTACCGTACCAGCCAAAATCTTTTGGCGTAATAATATCGTCAGTTTCTTTTTCATTTCTCAATTTTCTTTGGAAAACAACCACTTTTATATCGCTTTCAGAAATTTTCAACAAGGTTGCAAGTTCCCGCACTACAAGCTCTTTTTCTATATTGTCATCAAAAAAAACAAGTACTTTTTTCACTTCATCAAACGGACTTTTATGTTCGTTTTTGAGGAAAGTTGGCAATGTTTTTTTAAAATAAATTTGATTGCTTTTTCGTTTAAATCCTGTAAAAATCATCTATATTTACGCTTTAGTCACAAAATTAATTAAAATCATCAGTATAGCAACAATGAAAAAATTTATTATTTCATTTATTATTTTCTCAGCCCTTTTCAGCTGCAAAAGCCAATTGCCGCAATTGGTTAAAATTGAAGGAAAACAAACCACTATCAATGAGACCATTGCATCCGACAAAACCATTGAAAATACCATTAAACCTTACAGGGAAAAGGTTGAAAAAGAAATGAGTACCGTGATTAGCTACACCCCAATAAATTTGTACAGAAATGATGGTAATTTAGAAAGCAGTTTGGGAAATTTGATGGCAGATTTGAGCTATGAAAGAGCAAATCCGGTTTTTAATTCAAGAACAGGAAAAAATATTGATTTTGCCATGTTTAATTATGGCGGCATCAGAGCCGGAATTTCCAAAGGAAACATCACCAATGAAAGCGCTTTTAATTTGATGCCTTTTGAAAACAGTTTGGTGGTGGTTGAATTGACATCAGAAAAAATAATGGAATTGGTAAATTACCTGATTTCAGAAAATGTAGCACATCCGCTATCAAAACAGTTTAATTTAACCGTCACAGAAAACGGCTCCGACTTAAAAATAAATAACGCCGCCCTCGACACTTCAAAAACTTATTTTGTGCTGACATCAGATTATTTGCAAACCGGCGGCGACAATATGAATTTCTTTAAAGATCCTGTGAATATTTACATACTCGATTATAAAGTGAGAAATGCCATTATTGATTATTTTAAAGCAACGGATACCATTAAAGTTTCTTTGGATGGAAGGTTTAGAAATGAAAAAACATTAAAGAATTAGGAAGATGAAGAGAAGAAATTTTATACAAAAATCAACAGCGGCAACTGCATTTTTAACGCTTGGCGGACTCTCATTGCAATCGTTTGCTTCGAAAAACACCAAACACATCACCATTTTGCACACCAATGATGTGCACAGCCATATTGATCCGTTTCCAATCACCGACAGCCGATATCCCAATATGGGTGGCGTTGCGCGGCGTGCAACTTTGGTTGAAGCGATCAGGAAAGAAAATCCGAACACCTTATTATTAGATGCCGGAGATATTTTTCAAGGGACGCCTTATTTTAATTTTTATGGCGGAGAATTGGAGTTTAAATTGATGAGCATGTTAAAATATGATGCGGCCACCATTGGGAATCACGATTTCGACAATGGCATTGACGGATTGTTTGCGCAATTGCCGCACGCACAATTCGACTTTTTGTCGGCCAATTACGATTTTAAAAACACTGTGTTAAATTCCCACGTAAAACCTTATAAAATTTTTGTGAAAGACGGCATTAAAATTGGTGTCTTCGGATTGGGAATAAAACTTGAAGGCTTGGTCGATCCAAAAATGTATAAAGAAACCATCTATTTAAACCCGTTAGAAATTGCCCAAGATATGAGCCGTATTTTAAAAGAAGAAGAAAAATGCGATTTGGTCATTTGCCTGTCCCATTTAGGATACCGCTATAGAGATGAAAAAATAAGCGATTTGGAATTGGCTTCAAAAACAAAAAATATCGATTTAATCATCGGCGGCCATACCCATACTTTTTTACCAAAACCAACGGTCACAAAAAATATTATTGACGAAAATGTGCTGGTAAATCAGGTTGGTTGTTTCGGCTTAAATTTAGGAAGAATAGATTTTTATTTCGATAATGATAAAAATCTGGCAAGCAAAGGAAAAAGTATCATCGTTTAATATATAATAAGAAAAATGCGCATAGAAACCGATTTAAAATTAGGATTTACAGATGTTATGATTCGTCCAAAACGATCAACTTTAAGCTCAAGATCCTTGGTTAGCCTAGAGAGAGAATTTATTTTTTTGCACAGCAAACAAAAGTGGAGCGGCGTTCCTATCATGGCTGCAAATATGGATACCGTCGGTACTTTTGAAATGGCAACCGCACTGGCAAATCACAAACTTTTTACGGCAATTCACAAACATTATTCTTTGCAAAAATGGAAAGAGTTTATGCAAACTGCCAACGAAAAAATAACAGATTTTATCGCAGTGAGCTCCGGAATAGGTTCTGCCGATTCAAAAAAATTGGCTGCCATCTTTAGCCAGCATCCGCAACTTAAATTTATTTGCCTTGATGTTGCAAACGGCTATTCTGAACATTTTGTGAATTTTGTAAAAAAAACGCGAGAACAATATCCCGATAAAATAATCATGGCCGGAAATGTGGTCACCGGTGAAATGGTGGAAGAATTGTTATTGGCAGGCGCTGATCTTATAAAAGTAGGCATTGGTCCTGGTTCTGTGTGTACCACCCGAGTTAAAACAGGTGTCGGTTATCCGCAATTGTCAGCAATTATTGAATGTGCCGATGCGGCTCACGGATTGGGCGGACAAATAGTTTCCGACGGCGGCTGTAAAATTCCGGGCGATGTGGCTAAGGCTTTTGGCGGCGGTGCCGATTTTGTGATGTTGGGCGGTATGTTTGCCGGACATACAGAAAGCGGCGGAAAAATTATTGAAATTAATGGAGAAAAATTCAAACAATTTTATGGCATGAGTTCTGAAACAGCGATGAACAAACACGTTGGCGGCATTGCAGATTATAGGGCTTCTGAAGGTAAAACTGTTGAAATCCCCTTTCGTGGAGCGGTTGAAAATACCGTTCAGGATATTTTGGGAGGATTGCGATCCACCTGCACATATGTTGGCGCAAGCAGGTTAAAAGAACTCACAAAAAGAACCACTTTTATTCGTGTTCAAGAACAGCACAATGAAATTTTTTCGAAATAATTTTTTATAAATACTTCAAATTTAAGCAGTTAATTTTCACTAATATCAGTGTTAATTGCTGCTTTTTTCTGTATCTAAAATCATAGATTGGTAAATTAAATATTGTGCAATAATGTACGTTCCCATAATTAACACTCCGAAAATCTCTTTTGGAAGGTAAAATTTATTGATGGCCAAAAGCGCATCTGAAATCATAAAAACAATCGCTCCAATCAACATCCAAATTGATTTGGCGGATTTCGTTTCTATGTAATTAATCAGCGAAACTGCCCCAAATATGGAGATTGTAAATCCGTATATGAATACAGGAACCAAAAGCTCACCAAGTGTATCCTTAATGGTAAAAATAAGCAATGACAAAAATATTCCAAATGGAATTATAGCGGTTAAAATGTTTAAAAATGAAACT
>JAUSOJ010000333.1 GCA_030656195.1 Lutibacter sp. | reverse complement strand
AGAAGAATGATAAAAACAAAAAATCCCGCCTTGAGCGGGATTTTAAATTATATAAAAGATATTTTATTTTGTGAATAACGGCAAGCCCGACATCATATCATTTACCCTTTCTGCAACACTTTCCAACACGGCTTCATCTTCAAAATTCGTAATAACTTCATCAATCAGGTCAACGATACCGGCCATATCATTTTCTTTTAAGCCTCTGGTGGAAACGTCAGCCGTTCCAATTCTGATACCGGAAGTCACGAAAGGAGATTTATCATCAAAAGGTACCATATTTTTATTTACGGTAATATCAGCTTTAACCAAGGCCTGTTCAGCATCTTTTCCGCTAATGTTTTTGTTGCGTAAATCAATCAGCATCATATGGTTGTCTGTTCCGCCTGAAATAATTTCATAACCTTTTTTAACAAAAGCAGCAGCCATAGTTGCCGCATTTTTCTTCACCTGAATTTGATAAATTAAAAATTCATCAGTTAAAGCTTCTCCAAATGCAATGGCTTTTGCGGCGATAACGTGCTCTAACGGTCCGCCCTGATTTCCAGGAAAAACAGCAGAATCAATCATTGCTGACATTTTTTTAAGACTGCCGTTTTTAAGAGTGATTCCAAACGGATTGTCGAAATCCTTACCAATCATAATGATTCCGCCACGTGGCCCACGCAATGTTTTGTGCGTTGTGGTGGTCACAAAATGACAATGAGGAATTGGATCATTTAATATTCCTTTGGCGATTAAACCGGCAGGATGAGAAATATCGGCCATTAGCAAAGCGCCAACAGAATCTGCTATTTCCCTGAATCTTTTAAAATCTATATCTCTTGAATATGCCGAAGCGCCAGCAATAATTAAATTTGGTTTTTCTTTGGTGGCAGTTTCCTGAATTTTATCATAATTTAAAACACCTGTTTCTTTTTCAACGCCGTAAAAAGATGTTTTATACAATTTTCCGGAAAAATTCACCGGAGATCCGTGCGTTAAATGTCCGCCATGCGATAAATCGAAACCTAAAATTTTATCTCCCGGATTTAACACAGCCTGATAAACAGCGGCATTTGCCTGAGAACCAGAATGTGGCTGCACATTTACATATTCTGCGCCAAAAAGTTGTTTTGCCCGGTCAATCGCAATTTGCTCAACAACATCAACCACTTCGCAACCGCCATAATAACGCTTGTTTGGATATCCTTCAGCATATTTGTTGGTTAAAACCGAACCAGTAGCTTCCATAACTTGTTCACTCACAAAATTTTCCGAAGCAATTAATTCCAAACCATTGGTTTGTCTTTCTTTTTCGTCTTGTATTAAATCGAAGATAATTTGATCACGTTGCATTAAAATTGATTTTAAAAGTTAAAATTTCTGCAAAAATAGGAATTTCATTTTGCTTTTAACAATAAACTTCTATATTTGAATAGAAAATAATAACTACTAATAGTTTT
>JAUSOJ010000332.1 GCA_030656195.1 Lutibacter sp. | reverse complement strand
ACAATTTGATTGACAAATTAAATCTCGAAAATAAAGAGGACAACGTATAAAGCATCAATCGATTCTACTGAAAATTTTGAACAATGGAAATGAAAGAGATCAAACAAAAGATTTTGGATGAAATTTCAAAGACGGAAATTTCAATTAAAGATTATCAGGAAGCGACCAAGCCCGTTGCACCCGACGTTGCTATTGGACGAATTTCGAGAATGGATGCCATAAACAACAATAGCGTTGCCTCGGCCGCACTTAGGCAGGCCGAGATTAAATTAAAAAATTTAAATAGGGTTTTATCTCAATTTGGCACAAATGATTTTGGAATTTGCCTAAAATGCCATAAACCCATACCCATAGGAAGGATTTTAATTAGGCCAGAAAGTTTGTTATGTGTACACTGTGCCAGTTGAAAAACTGTCTTATGGTATTGCTAAAAATTGACTGTTTAAAGGAAGTGAATATACGTCAATCAATAAACATTTAGATTCTTATTATGATGAAAACACTATACGTATGCAGTATTTTTCTTTTCTTATCCTGCACTTTTAACAATACAGATGAAATTCAGTGCACCGAAGAAGCACGGGCAGGATTAAACATTACCGTTAAAAATGCTGTCACCAATCAGGTTTTAGGCAATGGCATTACCGTAACGGCTAAAGATGGAAATTATACGGAAACCTTGGCGTTTTTTGATGCGAACAATCCCGTTTTTTCAGGCGCCTGGGAACGAGCAGGAACTTATATTGTGACTGTTTCCGGAGTTGGATACATCACTTTTGTTTCTGGAGCCATTACGGTCGCAGCTGATGAATGTCATGTGATTCCGCAGCAGCTTCAAGTTGTTTTAGAGACGGAATAATTTTCAAAAACAATCTTATTTTAAAATTAAAATTCATTATACCCAGCTAATTATTCAAGCTCAATCTGACTAATCTGCATAATTGCAGTCATCGCCGCGGCATAAATTAACTTCATATTGGAGTCTAGATCTGACTTTAACCAAATAATATTTTTGTTCATTCCCAATACGCCGCCGCCATAATACTGCATGGCACAAATTGATTGGTCGTTTTCGATAAATTCATAACCCATAGCAGGAAGATTTAGCATCATCCCCAATTCACTTCTATTCTTATTGTCTTTTTTAGAACTTACTGGAATAATTGTGATCAATCGTTCACCATTTGTAAGAAAAGCTTCATTTTCATGAGCCACTTCACTACCCTCTGTAGTTTTCATAACCAATGTCCAAGTTTCCAATTGGTTATTTGATGTTGAAATAAACGCTGAGAAATTTCTCGAATCTTTTAAAAGTTCATCAGATCCTAAATAAAAATTTGGAAATAATTCAAAAGACTGGAGCTGTTCAATTGTAATATTCTCTGCAGCATTTACGATGGCAGAATCGTTTGTTTTATTGGTAAGCACAAATGAAAATTTTTGATTGGAATTAACTTCTGACTTCGTGTTCAATAAGTTTGATTTGGATTTAACTTTCTTCCATCCAATTTTACTGTCGACCACCGCATATTCGCCAAACTTAAATTTCCATATCTTACCCATCCATTGAGCGCCCATTTTAACCTTGAGCATTTCGGAATTTTCAGCAAGTTCCTTACTGATCATCAACTCCTTATTTTGGGCTTTGACAAATATTGTAAAAATCAGAAGGAAGCCCAAAAAACAAATCTTAAGTGGAAATCTGGCCATAATAGTCTCATTTTAAACAAATTTAAAGATTAATTTTAAATGATAACTTATTGAAAATACTTTTCTAAACAGAATATCGAAATACAATTTCAGATAAGTAATTTTCATAAAACATCATAATCAACATTTTGGTAAAGCAATTCTCAAATAACCACATTTATTTGTACAAAAAAACCTGTGGAAACAAATCCACAGGTTTAATTAAAATATATAAAATTACTTCTTTAAAATTACTCTTCAGAAGTTGGTGTAATTACTTCAACTTTAACATTTTTAAGATTTTGAATTTCAGCTTTCACTTCTTCTTCTGTTCCTTCAAAAACTTTTTCTTCTGTTGTGGCTGTTCCATCTTCATTGGTAGTTGTAGTAACAACTGCTTTTACAGATCCATCTTCATTGGTAGTCATCATCACTTGTACTTCTTTGGAAATTTCGTGAGAAACCATTTCAATGCCATTTTCCTGATTGTATTCCGTAATATCAGCGTCGCTTAATGCAATACTTGGCGCAATCACCAAAGCTACAACCGACATTAATTTCAATAAAATATTTAATGATGGTCCTGAAGTATCTTTAAATGGATCACCAACGGTATCACCAACAACCGCAGCTTTGTGCGTATCAGTTCCTTTTAAGCCTTTTTCTTCAATCGTTTTTTTGGCATTGTCCCAAGCACCACCGGCATTTGATTGGAAAATAGCCATCAAAACACCGGTAGTTGTTACACCGGCCAATAAACCTCCCAACATTTGGGCGCCACCTATATATCCAACCAAAACTGGAACGGTAATCGCCATTAAACCTGGTAAAACCATTTCTCTTAAGGAAGCTTTTGTGGAGATTTCAACACATTTTGAATAATCTGCAACACCATCGGCTTCATCAAATATTTTTCTGTCTTCCGCAGTTGCTTTTGACATATCAGAATCATATTTACGCATCACTTCCAAAGCAGCTTTAAGCTGGGGAATGTCTCTAAACTGACGACGAACCTCTTCAATCATTGCCATAGCTGCACGTCCAACGGCATTCATAGACAAGGCTGAAAAAACGAATGGCAACATACCACCCACTAAAAGTCCTGCCATAATTTTAGGCTGGGAAACATCAATAGAAGTTAAATTTGCAGTTTGCATAAAAGCGGCAAACAACGCCAAAGCCGTTAATGCGGCAGAAGCGATGGCAAATCCTTTTCCAATGGCTGCAGTTGTGTTTCCAACAGCATCTAATTTATCAGTACGTTCACGCACTTCTTTTGGCAATTCAGCCATTTCAGCAATACCACCTGCATTGTCAGAAATTGGACCGTAAGCATCAACTGCCAACTGAATTCCTGTATTTGCCAACATCCCAACGGCAGCAATAGCGATACCGTATAAACCTGCAAAATGATGTGAAACCAAGATTGCTGCTGCAATCAATAAAATTGGAATGGCGGTTGACATCATCCCAACACCCAAACCTGCAATAATATTTGTTGCTGCACCGGTTTCCGATTGTCTAACGATAGACATCACCGGTTTTTTGCCTGTTGCAGTATAATATTCCGTCACTTTCCCTACCAATAAACCAGCCACCAAGCCAGCGATTGTGGCCCAAAACACGCCCATTGAAGTATATTCAACACCCTTAAACATCCAGGTTTCAGGAAGCATTTGCTCTATGATAAAATAAGAAGCAACAACCATTAAGCCTGCTGAACCAAATTCACCAATATTTAAAGCAGCTTGCGGATCGCCGCCATCTTTTACTTTTACGAAAAATGTACCTATAATTGACATTACAATACCTACCGCGGCTAAAACCAACGGCAAATAAATAGCGCCTAAACCATCAAATGAAGCCTGAAAAGCTGGTATGGTCACAAAAGCAGCACCCAATACCATCGTTCCAATAATAGAACCTACATACGATTCAAATAAATCGGCGCCCATACCGGCAACGTCTCCAACATTGTCTCCAACGTTATCTGCGATTGTGGCAGGGTTTCTTACATCATCTTCAGGGATTCCTGCTTCCACTTTTCCTACCAAGTCAGCTCCGACATCGGCAGCCTTGGTATAGATACCTCCGCCCACTCGGGCAAAAAGGGCAATGGACTCAGCTCCAAGTGAGAATCCGGCCAACACTTCCAGGACTTTTTCCATTTCCAGGCCATTAACTCCAGCACCAGTGCTGACCACAAAAACTTGATAAAGGACGATAAACAAGGATCCGAGACCTAAAACTGCCAAACCTGCTACTCCAAGACCCATTACCGAACCACCGGTAAAGGAAACCTTTAATGCATGTTTCAGGCTAGTACGTGCAGCTTGAGTTGTTCTTACATTGGCTTTGGTTGCGATTTTCATCCCGATATAGCCTGCAAAGGCAGAAAGGAACGCGCCAATGATGAAGGATATGGCGATCGTAGGATGTGAGGTCTCCACCAGCATCCCTGACCAGCCTAATACTATGGCGGCAATAACTGCGAAATACGAAAGCACTTTCCACTCCGCTCTCAAAAATGCCATGGCGCCATCGGCTATGTAGCCGGCAAGCTCGACCATGTTTTTGTCTCCGGTGTCTTGTTTGACTACCCAAGCAGATTTGATGGCCATGACAATCAGGCCAACTACCCCAAGTGCGGGGACCATATAAATCAACGCTTCTTCCATATTATCTTTTGATTCGATTTGGGTTTTTGAAAATTAATTGGGCAAATATAGAATTAATCCAATACCAGCCAACTGGAATGAGAAATTGGAGATTTCGCAGATTTTTGAAATCAACCAGAGGTTGCGTAGTTGTTTGAAATTCAGTTCTTTGTCGAAAACCTTACTTTTCCATTGAAATCCTTCTAGTTAAATTTTTAATTTGATTTCTGAAAAAGAGTTGAAATATGAAAAACGAACTGGCATTTACCTTCTTGAAAATGGATCCGGAGAAAGAGTTGTTTGGACCTGAGCTTTTAGCA
>JAUSOJ010000249.1 GCA_030656195.1 Lutibacter sp. | reverse complement strand
ACAAACCATCACAGGGATTGATATTTTTAACCAACGATGGTGATATTGTCAATAAAATTTTGAGAGCCGGCAACAATCACGAAAAAGAATATATTGTATCGGTAAGGCAACCAATTACTTCCGAATTTATTCAGAAAATGGGTGGCGGACTTCCAATTTTGGACACCATCACAAAAAAATGTAAGGTGATCAAATTAAATGATTATTCGTTTAAAATTGTGTTGACCCAAGGCTTAAACCGCCAAATTCGCAGAATGTGCGACTATTTAAATTATGATGTCACCAGCCTAAAGCGCACCCGAATTATGAATGTAAATTTAGAAGGCATAAAAGTGGGCGAATGGCGTGAATTAACCGAAAAAGAGATGATAGAAATCAATAAAATGATTTCGGATTCCTCCAAAACAGAAGAAGCTTCAAAGGATGACCATAAAAAGAAATAGAAATATCCTATCCCCAACCTAATCCTATCCCCAGCCCTTTCCCAAGGAAAGGGAGTTTGATTATCGTTGATAACATATTTTTAATTAAAACTTTGGTATTCTGTCTTCCGTCTTCGGACTTCCGTCTTCTGTCTCTGTCTTCTGTCTTCCGTATTCGGACTTCCGTCTTCGGTCTTCGGACTACATTATAATTTTTTTCAACAATCCACCTTTCAATTTTCCAACTTTAAACTTTTTACTTTAATTCTAATCAGTATCTTTGCCGACTATGCAATTTGAATTAAAAATAACAGACCCGCAAAGCAAGGCTAGAGCTGGTGTAATTACAACTGATCACGGAGAAATTGAAACGCCTATTTTTATGCCCGTTGGAACCGTAGGTTCCGTAAAAGGCGTACATCAAAGCGAATTAAAAGATGAAATAAATCCCGATATTATTTTAGGAAATACCTACCATTTATATTTACGTCCGCAAACAACCATTTTAGAGCAAGCCGGCGGTTTGCATAAATTTATGAATTGGGACCGGAATATTTTGACAGATAGCGGCGGATACCAAGTGTATTCACTATCAGAAAATCGAAAAATTAAGGAAGAAGGCGTTAAATTTAAAAGCCATATTGATGGCTCCTACCACACTTTCACACCTGAAAATGTGATGGAAATCCAACGAACCATTGGAGCAGATATTATTATGGCATTTGATGAATGCACTCCTTATCCTTGTGATTACGGTTATGCAAAACGATCTATGCATATGACGCATCGCTGGCTAAATCGCTGCATCACACATCTGGAAAAAACACCATTTAAATACGGATACACCCAGGCATTTTTCCCTATTGTACAAGGAAGCACCTATAAAGATTTGAGAAAACAATCAGCCGAGTTCATTGCATCTGTTGGTGCGGAAGGAAATGCCATCGGAGGATTGTCAGTTGGAGAACCTGCAGATGAAATGTATGAAATGACAGAAGTTGTCACCGCAATTTTACCCGAAGACAAACCGCGTTATTTAATGGGTGTTGGCACGCCAGCCAACATTTTGGAAAATATCGCCTTGGGAATTGATATGTTCGACTGCGTGATGCCAACAAGAAATGCCCGTAACGGCATGCTATTTACGGCCAACGGCACCATCAATATCAAAAATAAAAAATGGGAAAATGATTTTTCTCCCATCGATGAAATGGACATTACTTTTGTGGATAAAATGTATTCAAAAGCCTATTTGCGCCATTTATTTATTTCGAAAGAATTGCTGGGAAAACAAATTGCATCCATCCATAATTTAGGATTTTATTTGTGGTTGGTTCGTGAAGCAAGAAAGCATATATTAGCCGGAGATTTTACGCCTTGGAAAAACAGGATGGTGAAACAAATGGATAACAGAATGTAGACAGATCCCGATAGCTATCGGGACCGAAACTAAAAGTTAAGTTGCTGAATAAAGTCAAAGTGAAACAATAGCACGATTAAACAAATAAACGATTAAACAATCAACTTGAGAATACTCGACAAATACATATTAAAAAAATATTTAAGCTCCTTTTTGCTGGTATTAATGTTATTGATCCCAATCGCAATAGCTATTGACGTATCTGAAAAAGTAGATAAATTTTTACGCCATGTCGATTTAAAGTTGCCAGAAATTCTTAAAGATTATTACTTCAATTTTATCATCATTTACGGCAATACCTTTATGCCGTTGGCGTTGTTTATTGCCGTTATATTCTTTACCTCAAAACTCGCCGGCAATACAGAAGTTATTGCCATACATTCAGCTAAAATATCATTTACGCGTTTTTTAAAGCCCTATTTTATCGGCGCTACCATTGTGACTGTATTTGCTTTAATCATGAATCATTTTGTGGTACCAAACAGCAACAAAACATTTGAAGAATTTAACAGGAAGTATTTAAAAAAAACACAGTTTAACGAAAATTATTTAACCAATATTAATTTGCAATTAGGGCCAAATGATTATGTGTTTTTAAAAAGCTACACGATTGACACCAAGGTTGGCTATAATTTTTCTTATGAAAAATTTGAAGGCACCGAACTAAAATATAAACTGTTTGCAGACAATATTCGTTGGCAGGAACAAGACAGCACTTTTCAATTAATCAATTATAAAAAACGATTTATTTTAAAGGAGCGAGACATTATTGAATCAGGCACCAGATTAGATACTGTATTTAGTTTTACCGACCAAGATTTAATTTATGTCGATTATATGGCCAAAGAAATGAATTCCATAAAATTGAATGAATTTATCAATACCTCAAGAGACAGAGGTGTCGGCAATTTAAATGTGTATTTGGTTGAACTCCATAAACGAACCAGTTTGCCAGTTTCATCTTATATATTGACATTTTTAGCAGTTTCACTGGCTTCAAAAAAACGACGGGGCGGTATGGGCGTAAATTTGGCAATAGGCATATCGCTTATGTTCGTATATGTATTTTTACTGAAAATCGCTGAAGTATTGGGTGCCGGAGCCGAAAAAAATTCATTCTTTGTGGTTTGGTTGCCAAATATTGTATTTGGAGCCCTAGCTATTTATTTATACCTTAAGAATGCCAAAAACTGAGCTAAAAAACTACCTTCATCTCCATTTCTTAGTATTTATTTGGGGATTTACCGCAATTTTAGGCGCATTAATTAGCATTGATGCCATTCCTTTAGTTTGGTATCGGATGCTCTTCGCAGTAATTTTGGTATTCATCTATTTTATCATTAAAAAAAAACCGTTAAGCATAGGGCCAAAAGCGCTTTTAAAATTTTTTATTGGCGGCGTTATCATAGCCGTTCATTGGATCTTTTTTTTCTCGGCAATTAAAGTCGCCAATGTGTCTGTTGCTTTAATTGCCTTAAGTACAGGAGCTTTGTTCACTTCATTTATAGAACCTCTATTTTTTAGGAGACGCATTAATTTTCTGGAATTGCTGTTCGGACTCATTGTAATTGCCGGTTTATACATCATTTTAAATGTTGAAGGAGATTATACTTTGGGAATTATTTATGCCCTAATCGCTTCATTCTTATCGGTACTGTTTACAGTCCTGAACGGTTTATACATAAGAAAATATGAAGCCGAAGTAATTTCCTTTTATCAATTGTTATTCGGCGTTGGTTTCATAACCATTTACGTTTTGTTCACAACAGGCTTCACGATGGAGCAATTTGCATTAAAATTATCAGATTTTACTTATTTATTCATATTGAGCAGTATTTGCACGGCATATGCATTTATTGTTTCCGTAAAAATAATGAAGCATTTAACGCCGTATACCGTAATACTCACACTGAATTTAGAGCCCGTTTACGGAATCATTTTAGCGGTGCTAATATTTGGTGAAAAAGAAAAAATGAGTACACAGTTTTATATTGGGGCAACAGTAATTTTATTGATTGTTGTGGTCAACGGAATTTTAAAAAATAAAAAAAAGACTATAATTTAACTTTCTAAAATTGATTAGTTGTTATATTTGTAGTTCAACCAAACTTTGAAAATATGGAATATTTAGATTTTGAATTGCCAATTAAAGAATTAGAGGAACAATACAACAAATGTGTTTTAATTGGTGAAGAAAGCGATGTTGATATGACCGAAAGTTGTAAAAACATTGAAAAAAAATTGCTAAAAACCAAAACTGATATCTATAAAAACCTGACTGCATGGCAACGCGTGCAACTTTCGCGCCACCCAAGCAGACCTTATACCTTAGACCATATCACAGCGCTTGCCGGAGAAACTTTTATGGAATTGCACGGCGACCGTACATTTAAAGACGACAAAGCCATGGTTGGCGGATTGGGAAAAATAGGAAATCAATCGTTTATGTTTATTGGCCAGCAAAAAGGATACAACACCAAAACCCGCCAATACAGAAATTTCGGTATGTCAAATCCTGAAGGCTATAGAAAAGCATTGCGTTTGATGAAAATGGCCGAAAAGTTCAGTATCCCTGTAGTTACTTTTTTAGACACACCTGGTGCTTATCCGGGATTGGAAGCGGAAGAACGCGGACAAGGAGAAGCCATTGCCCGCAATATTTTTGAAATGACCCGTTTAAAAACGCCTGTTATTACCGTTGTTATTGGTGAAGGCGCATCGGGAGGCGCATTGGGAATTGGTGTTGGAGACCGTGTTTATATGATGGAAAATACCTGGTACAGCGTTATTTCTCCTGAATCATGTTCTTCTATTTTATGGAGAAGCTGGGAACATAAAGAAGAGGCCGCAGAAGCTTTAAAATTAACTGCGGAAGACATGAAAAAGCAAAAATTGATAGACGGAATCATCAAAGAACCGCTGGGTGGCGCTCATTTTGACAGAGAAACTGCTTTTAAAGAAGTTGAAAAAACCATTCTGAAAGCTTTCGATGAACTTAAAAAACTAACGCCAAAAGAACTCGTAAAAAAACGCATGGAAAAATACGCCGAAATGGGTGTTTTTAAAGGGTAGTTATTTGTAATACGTTATTGGTTATACGTTATTGGTTATAAGTTATTGGTTATAAGTTATTGGTTACTAGAATTTAACATTTCAACATTTAACATTTAACTTATAACTATTCAACATTTAACTTCTAATATTTAATATTTAACTTTTAATATTTAACTTCTAATATTAAAACTTTGCTATGTATATTCTTTCTCCAGAACAAACCGCAAAAGCCGACAAGGCTACCATTAAATTGGCCGGAATATCTTCTGTTGATTTAATGGAAACTGCAGCTACCAATTGCTTTCAGTGGCTGCACAACAAGTTGCAGGGAGAAAATATTAAAATTCACGTATTTTGTGGCATTGGAAATAATGGCGGTGACGGTTTGGTCATTGCACGACTTTTATACAAACATAACTATCAGGTAAATTGCTATATTGTTAATTTTAGCGATAAACGCACGGAAGAATTTATAGTTAATTACAACAGATTAAAAGAAATTGGTTTAAAACCAATTGAACTTAATAACGAAAAGGACTTTCCTGAAATTCATGCAAATGACATGGTGGTTGATGCTATTTTCGGAAACGGACTTACCAGAAATCCGGAAGGATTCACCAAAAAATTAATACAATATCTAAACCATAAAAGAGTTTTTACTTTGGCCATCGACATTCCGTCGGGATTGTATGCAAACAAATCTGTTACAGACAGCGATGCTGTTTTAAAATCGAGTCATATTCTCACTTTTCAAACGCCAAAAACGGCTTTTTTGTTACCGGAAAATAAAGACTCTGTTAATACTTGGGAAGTAATTGACATTGGTTTAGACCAAAATTATATTGAAAGTTTAAAACCGAAAAACCATTTTATTACACCAACCGACATCATTCCTTTATACAAAACCCGCAACAAATGGGATCACAAAGGCACTTATGGCCATTCGCTGATTATTGGCGGCAGTTATGGAAAAATGGGCGCCATAACATTGGCTTCAAAAGCAGCCTTGAAAATTGGCAGCGGATTGGTTTCGGCCTATATTCCTAAATGTGGTTATGAAATTTTGCAAACATCGGTGCCCGAAGTGATGGTGGAAGTGGATACCGATGCTGTTTTAACGTATTTCAATTTTAAAACAAATCCAACCGTTATTGGCATTGGCCCGGGAATGGGAACTGCTGAAAAAACAGCACAAGGGTTTGAAAATTTTATAAAAGACAATAAACTTCCTTTGGTTATTGATGCCGATGGCATTAATTTACTTTCCAAAAATCAATTATTGCTGAACTATTTGCCAAAACACACCGTTTTAACACCGCATCCAAAGGAACTGGAACGATTAATTGGCGCCTGGAAAAACGATTATGAAAAACTTGAAAAAGTTTCTGAATTTTCGAAAAAACATGAGGTAATTGTGGTCATAAAAGGTGCACATACCGTAGTTGTCAATAATGATATGCTATTTTTTAATTCCACTGGAAACCAAGCGTTGGCAACCGGCGGCAGTGGCGATGTGTTGACAGGAATGATTACCGGATTGATTGCCCAAGGTTATACATCATTAAATGCGGCAATTTTAGGCGTTTATCTTCATGGAAGAACTGCTGATTTAGCCTTACCTGCAACTGGTTATGAAACTTTTACCGCAACCACTATTTTTGATTATTTGGCTACTGCAATTTTAGAAGCTTCCAACAAAAAAGAAGCATAAAAAAAGTCCGAAAACGGACTTTTTATTTTTTTAATTTAACTTTAAGTACTCCAAACTTTAGGAACTTTAAGCACTAATATATTAATATTTATAAACCATGGCGTTTATATTCATTCCTGCTCCAACGGAAGCCATCAATATTACGTCTCCTTTTTGAAGACTGTGAGGTTTCAGGTTTCCATGTTTGATTAAATCGAACAGCGTAATTACCGTGGCCACAGAACTATTTCCCAAGGTATGAATGCTCATTGGCATCACGGCGTCAGGAATATCCGTTTTGTACAATCGGTAAAATCGTTTGATAATGGCCTCATCCATTTTTTCATTGGCCTGATGGATTAATATTTTCTTAACATCCAAGATATTCACACCGCTTTTATCCAATGCTTCTTTCATAGCCGTTGGCACATAGCTCAATCCAAATTCATAAATTTTTCGGCCATACATTTTTATATAACGCGTGTGCTCATCTTTGGATTTATCGAATGATTTTCCAAAAAACAGGTAAAAGCATTCTTCAAAAGTATAGGTTTGAGCGGCATAACTTAAAATGCCTATTTTGTCATCACTTTCTGCAGCTTCAACAACGCAAGCGCCAGCGCCATCAGAATAAATCATAGAATCGCGATCGTGGTCATCTAAAACTCTTGAAAGTGTTTCTGTACCTACCACCAAACATTTTTTCGCCATTCCGGATTTGATGTAAGCTTCTGCCTGAATCATTCCCTGAATCCATCCCGGACAACCGAAAAGAATATCGTAAGCCACACAATTCGGATTTTTTATGCCCAATCGGTGTTTTACTCTTGAAGCCAAACTTGGCAAGATATCGCTTTGGTTTGAGGTGCTTTTAACGTCTCCAAAATTATGCGCCAAAATTATATAATCTAAATCTTCCTGGTCAATTTTAGCATCTGCAATCGCTTTTTCGGCTGCAAAAAATGCCAAATCTGAGGAATTTAATTCCGGACTTGCATAGCGTCTTTCTTCAATGCCGGTAATTCCTTTAAATTTTTCAATTATTATTTCATTTTCATAAACAAAAGAGGTACCGTCTTCGTTTAAAAATTGACTGGTTAAAAAATCTGAATTTTTTTTAACCACTGTAGGAATATAGCTTCCTGTTCCTGTAATTACTGAGTTTATTGCCATTGCTTTTTTTTAAAAACGTAAAGATAACAAGTTTTTTTATTGCTTGTCCATTTCCGCTATTTTAATTTGCATCACTGTTGCGATAGATAGTGCGCGAGATTTGGCCGCATGGGCAATTTCTCCCTCAAAATGTTCATCGATTGTATTGTTAAAATGCGAAATCCACTGCTTAAAATGCTCGACTTTAAAAGGTTTTACAGGTTGTAAATCCAAGTGAGGTTTCATGGCGTTTTTTTGATAGGTGCCAGAATAAAAAAGGATGTTATCCCAAAAATCGACCAAAATATGTAAATGTTCCTCCAATAATTCCGGATTGGAAAATTCCTCAAAAAAATGATGCATCAGATCATCATTCATCAATTTTACGTAAAACTCTTTTACCAACAAGTAAATATCCTCCCGG
>JAUSOJ010000247.1 GCA_030656195.1 Lutibacter sp. | reverse complement strand
TAGATCCCCGGCTTATTGATTTCTCCATCAATCGTTATTTTGTATTCTTCCACAAAATCCAGAATAGAGTATACGGTTACCACATCTTCTCTTTTCAAAACAATGTCAGCTTCAAGATTACCTTGCAGGGCTTTGGCCAAATTCACATTCACCACTTCCGTTGTTAAATCGTCTTTTAAACGAATGATGGTAGCCCTGGTATTGTAAGCATCTTCTTTTAATCCATCAGCCTTTGCAATCAATGCCGATATTCGCATTCCTTCATAAAAAGAATAAATATCGGGCCTAAATACTGCACCCGTAATTTGGATGCGGTTTTCAAAACGATTTAAGATTTTAGTGACCTTAAATACATCTCCAGATATGGGCTTATAGGTTGCAAATTCTGTGGATTTGATGTCCATTACTTTGAATTCTCTGTCTGTTTTTTGTGTCACATTTACCGAGGCCGTATAGGCAAACTCGTTGAAACCTGAAGCAAAAGAAACTAAATCAATGAAGGTTTCCCCTGCTTTCATTTCAAAAATACCAGGTCTTTTTACCTGTCCTTCAAGCGTTACCCGCTGCGTGTAGGCCGGGATTCTAATCACATCATTGTCTTTTAGGCCAACATTATCTGATTGGTCTCCATTTACAAGGAAACGGTAAATATCTACCGTCCTATAAATTTTATTGTCCCTTATCAACTCTATGTTTCTGTAACTGCCATTTTTTCCTGGCCCACCGCCCAAAAACAACGCATTGTACACAGTTGCCAATGAAGAAATCGCATAATTACCCGGTTGTTTGCTGCCTATAATGGTTACCTTGATAGTTCTGATACCGCTCAAACTCACTCCAACTTGGGATTGACCTGAATTTATGGTTTTATAAACTTTTGCCAAGGATGCTTTTATTTTTTGGGTGGCTGCTTCAATGGTCATACCCGAAACCGGGATTTGTCCAACAAACTGAATGTTGATTTTCCCTTCAACCGATACCGGCGCACTGGCCATGAACTCCTGCACGCCATACACACTGATTTGCATTTCATCCCCAGGGCCCAAAATATAATTTAAGGGTGTGGCCAATTTTAAATTGGGTTCAAAATTTAGGGAAGGATTGTCAAAAAGCTCTGATCCAAAAATGAGCGCATTTGCCGTATCTTTCACTTTAATATTTTTCAAAATTTCTTGTTTTCTTCCTAATTCTCCATCTTTAATATTGGCAGGAGTTCCCTCACCAATCGACTGACTTTCAATCCGGATTTTCAATTTTGAGAATTCACCTGAAGACATTCCTTTGGATAAGGCCAACGGTTCAGCCTGATCAATAGTAAGGCCGTTGCTTTTTAATTGCGCCTTAATTTTTACAATGTCGCCATCTGATAAATTATCGACCTTTAAGGTACTTAGATCAGTGCTCTTAAGTAAATCTTGAGCAACCAAAGTTGCTGATTGCATGAAAACAAACAACAATAAAAGGACAGTAATTATTTTTTTCATTATTCTAATTTTTTAATTGATCGTAATTTTTTTTTAAAATTAACCTTAATCTTGGAATTCGATTGATTTTTAAACCTAATTTTTCTAAAGTATTTGTAATTTTGCGTGTAATTGTCTTAAGAATCAATATTTTAAAAATCCCACTACTTCTTCATTTTCACGGCTTCGCCACTGTGACTCACATAAACAGGTTCACCATAATATTTGTCGAGTACAATTTAATTTTTGAGTGACTTTATCGTCACTTTTTTTTAAACTGTATACACACCCCAAAATTCACATGCAATCATTTGGTTTCGCCAACGATACCTGTTTCTATGCCTCCACTTTCATTTCCGTCGGCCAATCACCTATTCCCACAATTTTTTCAATTCACCCAAGCGCTCCAATAGCATTAAAACAAAAACATCGAGTCCCAAATGTTGGAAAACTATTTTTTTGAAGGGTGGCGAATAAAGGGTGTTTGATGTTCACTTTGTAGGAAATACGGTTTTGTAATGCTTCTTTTTTCAGGTAAGCAGCTTCACAAAGAATGATTAATTCTTTAATGACGGCTTTCATGGATTCATTCATCACCTGTATCAAACCGTGCGAATGTCCTATTCTAGCTGGGTTTATAAAAAACTTAACCAAGGGTATGCGGGGTTTTGAGGTAATTAGGGATTCAAGCATTGCAATTTTTTAAATACCGAGCCACGAAAGTACTCGTTTTTATTCGATATTTCAATTTTTATGCGAAAAAGGTTGGAATAAATCCGAAGTCGGGAGTCGGAAGTCGGAAGTCATATGGTGCGGTGAAGGTTGGATGTTGTTGGATTATTTTACCGGGAACTGGGACTGAGCACTGAGACTGAGAATTTGTTGTGCAGTTGTGCGGTCCTGCAGTCGTGTAGCCTTGCGGTTTTGATGAATTTTGAATGTTGAATTTTGAATGTTGAATGTTGAATTATTTACTGAGCACTGAGACTGAGAATTTGTTGTGCGGTCGAAAGGTCGTGCGGTCATGCAGTCTTGCGGTCATATTTTGATTTTCTAGAAATAAATCCCTCCCCAGCCAGCAGGCAGGCACGCTTTAGGGTTGGGGTAAAGGATTTATTTTTTGTGTTGCAATCTGTTACTAGTTATGGTAATACTGCTACTGTATAAACAGTTTGCCGCACTACATTTCGTTAGTTCACAACAGGTTGCTAAGGTCATTTTGGTAGTTCACAACAGGTAGCTTGGGTGATTAAGTTAGTTCACAACAGGTTGCCGCGTCGGATTATTGAAGCTACGCTTCAGTAATCCTCCTCGCAATGACGAAATTTGTTTTCGCTTTAACATTTCGACTTTCAGCTTTTAGCTTTTAGCTTTCAACCTTTATAACCCTTGCGCCGGCTGGCCCTATCGCTAAAAACAGCTACTCCAACACGCCAGCTGGCTCCTGCGCTAAAAACATCCACTGGATGTTTTTTTTACGCTTGACCCTCTTTACGCTCCGCCCCGCAATGACGAAATTTGTTTTCACTTTAACATTTGAGCTTTTAACTTTGAGTTTTTAACTAGTAAAGCCAACGCGCCGGCTGGCCCTATCGCTAAAAACAGCTACCAGCTGTTTTTTTAACGCTCAGTCCCCCCTTCGGGGGTTAGGGGGCTTTTACTTCTCAAAAGGATGTTTTGCCAATGGTTTCAACACAAAGGGGTGATAATCGCCTTTTGGGCCGATGGGTTGTGCGTGGCGGATGTTGTGCACAATTTCAATGGCCTGGCGCGGTGCTTCGAGTCCGTACCCATTTCCAGCGATGATTTCCTGATAGGAAACGGTGTGCAAATCGGTAAAGCCGCCGCTGAATTCGAGTTCTTCACCTTCAATGGTGATGGAACGGTAGGTGGTTTGTCCTTTGGCTTTAACAGCATCGGGCAATACTTCAAAATTGGTGGATAAAAACCAGCGCACCCGTGCTTTTTCAAACTCTAAGTACCCTGCAGAGCGGTCGTGGGTGTTGATGTGCACGATGTTTTGTTTGAGCTCGCCAAAGATCCATGACAGCATATCAAAAAAGTGAACGCCTATGTTGGTGGCGATGCCTCCCGATTTTGTGACGTCACCTTTCCAAGAGGTGTAATACCAATGTCCGCGTGAAGTTAAATAGGTTAAATCCACATCGTAAATCTTGTCTTTAGGGCCTGCGGCTATTTTTTCACGCAAAGCGATGATGCTTGGATGCACGCGCAATTGCAGGATGTTGAATACTTTTTTGCCTGTTTCTTTTTCGATGTTAGACAAGGCATCGATGTTCCAAGGGTTGAGCACCAGGGGTTTTTCGCAAATGGCATCGGCACCCTGACGCAATGCAAAACGGATGTGGGCATCGTGCAAATAATTTGGCGTGCAAATGCTCACGTAGTCCAATTGCGTGTTTTTTTCGAATTTCAGTTTTGAGATATGTCGGTCGAAACGCTCGAATTCCGTAAAGAAATCGGCATTTGGAAAATAACTGTCGATGATGCCTACGCTGTCGAATTTATCAAGCGCTGCGATTAAAGTGTTGTTGGTTTCTTTAATGGCTTTCATGTGTCGTGGCGCTATGTAGCCACTTGCTCCTATAAGTGCGAAATTTTTCATGTCTTTTAATGTCTTGCGTTCTTACTGTCCCGATAGCTATCGGGATTGTCATTGCGAGGCTTTTGAAAAAAGCTGCGGCAATCTGTTACTTGTTTAACTTAGTCTTAGTTCAGGGCAGGTTGCCGCGTCGGTTTAATCGGCTACGCCTCATTAACCCTTCTCGCAATGACGAAATTTTTTTTCGATTTAACATTTGAACTTTTAACTTTTAATATTTAATATTTAACTTTTTTCAATTAGAGGCCTTTACAATTTCCCATGAACCTTACATGTAAGCACTCCTTTCACATCATAAATTACGCCATTTTTGTTCAGGTATTTGTATAAATCCATAGATAAAAATTGCTTGTGCGAAACGGCCAAAACGATGGCATCATAGGCCTCAACCCTGCCTGTCCGGCAGGCAGGCCCTGACCCCCTCTCCGAAGGAGAAGGGGAAGCAAGCTCAGAATGACAAGTCAATCCATATTCGCGCATCACTTCTTCTGGATTTGCCCAAGGATCATAAACGGTTACTTCAGTGCCAAAATCTTCCAGATTCTTAATGACATCAACCACTTTGGTATTTCGCACATCGGGACAATTTTCTTTGAACGTGATGCCCAGCACCAAAATTTTGGCGTTTTTTATTTCTTTGTCGTTTTTCACAAACAGCTTAATCACTTCTGATGCCACATAATGTCCCATACTGTCGTTTACCCTTCTTCCGGCGAGGATAATTTCGGGATGGTAACCCACTTCCTGTGCTTTTTGCGCCAAATAATAAGGGTCAACGCCTATGCAATGTCCGCCCACCAAGCCCGGTTTAAAAGGCAGAAAGTTCCATTTTGTTCCGGCGGCTTCCAATACCGCCTGGGTATCTATGTGCAACAAATTGAAAATCTTGGCCAGTTCGTTCACAAAGGCAATGTTGATGTCGCGCTGTGAATTTTCAATCACTTTTGCGGCTTCGGCCACTTTTATGGAAGGCGCCAAATGCGTGCCTGCGGTGATAACGCTTTTGTACAATTCGTTTACTTTGATGCCAATTTCGGGCGTGGAACCCGAGGTGACTTTCAGTATTTTCTCAACAGTATGTTCCTTGTCGCCCGGGTTGATGCGCTCTGGGGAATAACCTGCAAAAAAGTCGATGTTGTATGTGAGTTTTGACAATTTTTCTATGATGGGAATGCACACTTCTTCGGTAGCGCCCGGATACACGGTAGATTCGTAAATAACGATATCTCCCTTTGTGATCACTTTGCCCACGGTTTCGCTCGCTTTTACCAATGGCGTAAAGTCGGGTTTGTTTTTTTTATCGACAGGCGTAGGAACGGTGACGATGTAGCAGTTACTGTCTTTGATGTCGGAAATGTCTGAGGAGCAGAAAAGTCCCACCCCTGACCCCTCCAAAGGAGGGGAATTAACCACCCCTGGCCCCTCCAAAGGAGGGGAATTAACCACCCCTGACCCCTCCAAAGGAGGGGAATTAAAAGGATTTTCATTTACTAAGACTGCTTTTAACAATTCTTCAGAAACTTCCAGGGTGCTGTCGGTGCCCTTTTTTAGTTCCGCAACGCGCTGTTTGTTGATGTCGAATCCGACAACTGGATATTTTGTTGCGAACAATCGCGCCAGGGGTAAACCTACATATCCTAAACCGATGATGGCTATTTTTATATTCATTTTTTTTATTCGTTTATTAATTGCTTGTGAACTAAAACAGGGTGTTTTTAAATTCTTCAAGTTGTTCTTTTACTTTTTTTCATTGATAAAAAAAGTAACAAAAAAATCTAGTCTGATGATCTTTTTCTGTAAAATTAATTCATTCTATCAGCAAACTTGTTAATCCGTTTAAAATGTTACCATATTTTTTCTAACCATCTGTCCAGCTCTGACGCGGTTAGAGGCATTGCGTAAGTTCATAACAGGTTGCTTAGGTGATTGAGCTAGATCACAACAGGTTGCCGCGTTGTTCTTACGCTATCGCTCCATAACGCCTCGCAATGACGAAATTTGTTTTCGATTTAACATTTGAACTTTTAACTTTTAACTTTTAACTTTTAATATTCAACTTAAAGTCCAACGCGCCACCTGGCCCTATCGCTAAAAATGTTTACCAAACATTTTTTTAACGCTCTGTACCCCCTTCGGGGGTTAGGGGGCCATACTTCTCCAAATACCATTTCACTGTTTTCAATAATCCCGTTTCAAAATTCTCGTCGGCTTTCCAGCCCAGTTCGGTTTCAATTTTGGTGGCGTCA
Organism: Lutibacter sp.; assembly: GCA_030656195.1. Taxonomy (GTDB): domain Bacteria; phylum Bacteroidota; class Bacteroidia; order Flavobacteriales; family Flavobacteriaceae; genus Lutibacter. Next base: position 4,966 of record JAUSOJ010000247.1, on the reverse strand, counting down.
ATGGCGTACCTGAAATCGTGACCGGCGCGATCTTCCACAAAGGTAATCAGGCTTTTATGGCTTTTGTTTTTTAACGGCGCCAAGGTATCCAATATTTCACAAATTTTTTCAGCAATCTCCAAATTATTTCGTTCGTTTTTCCCTCCAATATTGTAGACTTCGCCGTATTTTCCTTTGTGAAAAGCCAAGTCCAGCCCTTTGCAATGATCCAGCACATACAACCAATCACGAATATTTTTTCCTTCGCCATAAATTGGTATTGGTTCCCCTGCCAATGCTTTTCTGATGACTGTTGGAATTAACTTTTCATCGTGCTGCTTTGGTCCGTAATTGTTTGAACAGTTGGTGATGATGGTATTCATTCCGTAGGTATGATGGTAACTTCTCACAATCATATCGCTGGCTGCTTTTGAGGCGCTGTATGGGGAATTGGGCGCATAAGGTGTTTGTTCGGTAAACAGGCCCGTTTCACCCAAGGTTCCGTATACCTCATCGGTAGAAATGTGCAAAAAACGGCTGTTTTCAAGTCCGCTTTTAAAAACAAACGGTTTTTCCATCCAATATTTATAAGCCACATCCAACAACGTAAAAGTTCCTTTCACATTGGTTTCTATAAACACATCGGGACGCAGGATTGAATTGTCTACGTGAGATTCTGCCGCCAAATGGAAAACGCCTTTGATGATGTGGTGCTGAAAAATGCGCTCCACCAAAGCCCTGTCGCAAATATCCCCTTTGATAAAAGTGAAGTTTTTGGCGTTTTTAACCGATTTTAAATGTTCGGCATCACCTGCATAAGTGAGTAAATCGAGTACCACAATTTGATAATCAGGATATTTTTCAATGAGGTATTCCACTAAATTTGATCCTATAAATCCGGCTCCGCCTGTTATTAAAAGTGATTTCATATTTTTTACTTATTTCATGTTTTTACACACCCCTAGCCATCAAAAGGGTAATTAATTGTGATGAGTTGAACTTTTAACTTTTAATATTTAATATTTAACTTTCGTTCCGATAACTATCGGGATTACGATTTTTGAAATGTTGAATGTTGAATTATAAATTTTTAATTATCAGCCTTAACTAACATATATTAATTCATCTATGTTCTTTTACTTTTATTTGTTTTCAAATTATTTTCAGAACTTATTTTTTTTGGCAATCTGTTACTTGTTTAACTTAGTCTTAGTTCTGGACAGTTTGCCGCGTTGGGTTTCTTCGGCTTCTCCTCTCCCTTGCGCCAGCTGGCCCTTTCGCTAAAAATGTTTACCAAACATTTTTTTAACGCTCTGTCCTATCACCCAGACCGCCTTTTCCCGGCTTCTCCAGCCGCGAGGCTCTTTGGGTTGCTCCATCAGCCAACGCTAAAAATATTGCCGCCGCGCCACCTGGCCCTATCGCTAAAAATGTTCACAGAACTTTTTTTTAACGCTCTGTCCTAACGAAAAAACTCATAGGACGCTTCTTTTTTATTTTGTTTACAAATTATGTTTAGAACTTATTTTATCACTTTATACTTTAGCCTCTCATCTTCATTTTTTACACACCCCCTAACCCTGCTTCGACTCCGCTCAGCACAAGTCTCTAGAGGGTAACTAATTTTGATGAATTGAACTTTTAATATTTAATATTTAATATTTAATATTTAACTTCTAACTTTAAAACACACTCCCTCAGCGCATCCTCCCAATTGGGGATTTCCAGGTTAAAGGTATGCTGTATTCTATCGGTATTCAACAAACTGTATTTCGGTCTTTTTGCCTTGGTTTTAAAATCTGCTGATGTTATGGGCAAAATTAGGCAATTCCTTTGTGCGATTTTCATAATTGCTTCGGCAAACTGAAACCAGCTGCACTCGCCTTTGTTCGCATAATGATAAATTTGGATGCCTTCATTGCTGATTGCCGGAATTATTTTCAAAATAACCGCTGCCAAATCTCTCGCATAAGTTGGCGATCCTATTTGGTCTGAAACTACTTTAATCTGTTCCTTTTCAGCGCTCAATCGCAACATTGTTTTGACAAAATTACTGCCAAATTCCGAATACAGCCAGGAAGTTCGGATTATCATGGAATTCTTCGGGTCGATTTTTAACAATGCTTTTTCACCGTTTAATTTTGAGATTCCATAAGCGTTTTGCGGATTGGCGGCATCTGTTTCCGCATAAGGAATGCTCGAATTTCCATCAAACACATAATCCGTAGAAATATGGATTAATTTTAGCTGGTGCTTTTTGGCAATCAATCCCAAATTTTTAACGGCCAAATGATTCACTTCATCGGCAATTTTTAACTCGTCTTCCGCTTTATCCACTTGGGTATAAGCAGCGCAATTCACAATAACATCGATCTTGTTTGTTGAAATATAACTTTCCATTGCTTCAAAATCAACAATATTTAGGGTGTTTTTATCGGTAAAAAAAAGATTCAAATTCGGAAATTTATGTTCCAAAACCGCCAATTCCAATCCCAATTGTCCGTTTGCGCCTGTCACTAATACCTTTATCATTTGCTATATTTTTTCAAACAAATCAGCCTTGTTAAATGCGGGCTGAATTTTGTCTTTTTCGGAAATTAACAGTTCACTTAAAGCCAATTTCCAATCGATTTGCAGTTCAGCATCGTTAAAAATAATCCCTCTTTCGGATGCTTTATGATAGTAATTATCCACTTTATAACTGAAAACAGCTTCGTCGCTCAACACCACATAACCGTGTGCAAATCCGGCCGGAATAAAAAGCTGGTGCTTGTTTTCTTCGCTCAATTCAATGGCTACATACTGTCCGAACGTAGCAGAACCTTTCCTGATGTCCACCGCAATGTCCAGCACTTTCCCCGAAATGACCCGCACCAATTTTGATTGCGCAAATGGCGGCAATTGGTAATGCAATCCCCTTAAAACGCCTTTGGTGGATTTCGCTTCGTTGTCCTGACAAAAATGAATGGTTTTTCCCAGGTGTTTTTCGAAAACTTCCTGGTTGAAGGATTCGAAAAAGTAACCGCGCTCGTCGTTAAAGATGTTTGGTTCACATAATATGACATCGGGGATGTTTGTTTTGCTGAATTTCATTTGGTATTCGGTGTTTTTTTTCTAAAATTTACTTTTTGAACTTATTATTTCTTGGCAATCTGTTACTTGTTTGACTTTGTCTTAGTTCGGGGCAGTTTTCCGAACTACATTTCCGTAGTTCACAACAGCTTGCTATGATGATTGAGTTAGTTCACAACAGGTTGCCACGTTGTTCTTTCGCTATCGCTCCTCCCGCGCGCCGGCTGGCCCTATCGCTAAAAATGTTCACTGAATATTTTTTTAACGCTCTTTCCCCCCTTCGGGGGTTAGGGGGCCTTAACCAATTTAAGCAAATAAGAACCATAATCATTATTCTTAAACTCACTTGCCAATTCCAATAACTGTTCTTTTGAAATATAGCCTTTTTCATAGGCGATTTCTTCGATGCAGGCTACTTTTAAGCCTTGTCGTTTTTCGATGGTTTGGATAAAATTGGAGGCTTCAAGCAGGGAATCTTCGGTTCCGGTATCCAGCCACGCATAACCGCGTCCCATAATCTCCGTTTTTAGCTTATTTTGTTGCAAATATTCCTGATTCACGGTGGTAATTTCCAATTCGCCTCTTGCACTTGGTTTGATCCCTTTTGCAATTTCCACCACGCTGTTCGGGTAAAAATATAGGCCTACCACAGCATAATGGCTTTTTGGTTTTGATGGTTTTTCCTCGATGCTGAGCACATTTCCTGCTGCATCAAATTCGGCCACGCCATATCTTTGCGGATCCTGCACATAATGGCCAAAAATGGAGGCTTTATTTTCCTCAGAAACGGTTTTTACCGCATCGCTGAGCAGTTTTTCAATGCCGGCACCATAAAAAATATTGTCGCCTAAAATCAGACAAACATCGTCGTTTCCGATAAATTCGTCACCCAGAATAAAAGCCTGGGCCAAACCTTCCGGCGATGGCTGCTCTTTGTAGGAAAATTTCATTCCGATGGACAATCCGTCACCCAACAATTTTTTAAAATTCGGCAAATCCTGCGGCGTGGAAATGATGAGTACTTCGGTAATTCCCGCCAGCATTAAAATAGAAAGCGGATAGTAGATCATTGGCTTGTTGTAAATGGCCAACAGTTGTTTGGAAGTTCCTTTTGTAATTGGGTACAATCTTGTTCCGGAGCCGCCTGCCAATATAATTCCCTTCATAGTGAGCTGTTTTTATTTAATAACCGTTTTACTGCAAATATTGATTCATTGCCTTTCATAAACGCCCAAATATAAAGCGATATGCGAAATTAACTATTTATTGTCAAATTTCAACAGTCTGCAACAAATCATTCTAACTGAAACGGCGCGAATTTAAAAAAATCGCCATTTTAAAAGATGGCTGTCATTTTAATATTTTATATGCTTGTGAGCTCATTTTCCGATGCTCAAAATAATCGGTTGCGTCGCTCTTTTAAAGACAAATGCTTAAGATTCGAATGCACGATATAATAAACAAATGGCTTGTTTTATATAACAAATGGTAATTTATATTAAATAAACGGTATTTTATTTTGGATTATTCAAATGTATTTAATACTTTTATTTTGATTTTAAATAAAATAATCCATTTTTCAATTTTTAAAATAGCCGCTAACCACAAAAAACTTTCCTGATTATGAATACAAAATCACTTATGGAGCTTATCACTCCTGAAGCTGTCCAAAACTTCGCCAAAAAAAATTACAATACCTATGTGACGCATTGTGAAGCCAGAAAAATAAAACCGATGGTATTTCAAGAATTTCTAAAAAATTACGCGGTTTAATTTTTTTCGATCCGAGTTTCTCCTTTTCTAATTTTACTCCAATAATTTTTTTCTGAATTGCCTTAGGTGATTTTCAAGATGTATTCAACATCAGAATTGTGTTCTAAAATATTACAATAATGAAATATTTATAAATGAAAAA
>JAUSOJ010000331.1 GCA_030656195.1 Lutibacter sp. | reverse complement strand
AGTTGAATCTTTTTTAGGTAGAATTGAAGATCCTGTTAATGCTCAAAACACTAAATTAAACATCATAAACGATCCGGCTTTCAGGGTTATTATGGTTTTAAAATCCAGTAGTTATATAGATAGATTAGAAGCAAATCAGTTTAATTTATTTGCGCAAAAATTTCATAACAGTGTTTTAAAATCCTTAAAGCATTTTAAAGGAAGTATTGTTAAAAGTGACAGTAATTATTATTTAGTGTCTTTTAAATCGGTAAGCAATGCTGTTTCTTGTATCCTTAAAATTCAATCAAATTTTAAATATGTCACTCCAAAATTCGATTTGAAAAATCGTAAAATTAAAATTGCATTAAGCGCCGGAGTTCCGGTGTCTGATGAAAAAAACCTTTTTGAAGAAGCAATAGTTTTGGCTACAAGAATGTGTGATATTGTGAATGCTGAATTGGTTATTTCTAATGAGGTGAAGGTATTGTATGAAAGTGAAAACAGAAATTTGATTATTGATCACAAATTAATTAAAGCTTTAGACCCAGCCGAAGAAAGCTTTCTGATAAAATTAATGAATTACGTTGAACAAGTTTGGAATGCCTCCAGTTTTAATGTCCATAATTTCAGTAGCGGTTTGGGGTACAGTAAATCACAATTTTATCGAAAATTGATAAAGCTAACAGGCATGTCGCCCAACAACTTTATTAGAGAATTTAGATTGCATAAGGCTTTAGAACTACTACATAAACAAAATAGAAACATCTCTGAAATTGCTTACGAATCAGGTTTTAACAGCCCTGCATATTTTTCTAAATGTTTTATGGAAAAATACGGTATTTTACCTTCAAAATTTATTCAACAGCATAAAAATTAGACTATCCTGTTATATTGAATGATCCAAAATTGTAATTATTTGAATTAAATGTAGCAGTGTTTTCATCTAGATATTGCTAAAATTGGTTGTTTAAAAGATTCATTGAAAAGGTGCTAATCTTTTTGGTTGATCTTATTGCATACTTTATTACTAACCTAAAAATCAAATATTATGACAAAAACACTTTATGAACGTTTAGGAGGCAGAGATGGCATTTCACAGATTGTTGATGACACTGTGGAGGCACACATGAACAATCCTGCCGTAAATGCAAGATTTTTGCCTTACAAAGAGCAGCCCGAAAAATTAGCGGTCATCAAACAGCATACCATTGAATTTTTTAGCGCCGGAAGTGGCGGGCCACCAATATATAATGGAAAAGATATGGTAACCGCCCACAAAGGAATGAATATTAGTCCGGCGGAATATATGCATGTAATTGACGATATTTTTATTGCTTTGGATAAAAATTCTATCAGTGAAGACGCAAAAAATGAGGTGCTTGCCATTCTATGGTCATTGAAGGGAATGATTGTCTCCCAATAAATTACTTAGGGCATTTTAAAAATTTTGAGTATATCATTAATATTTAGTAGTTTAGATGTGCTATTAACTAAAAATATATCATTATGAAGATTTTAAAAGGTTTATTGATTTTCATTATTGCATTTTCTGTTTTGAATTGTACTACTAATGAAAAAAGGCTGCAATTATGTTAAAGACAGAAAATTTAAAGGAAAATCAACACATGTACGTCATTGAGCGTGAAATTCCAGATGCAGGCAAATTAACCGCGGAAGAATTGAAAGCCATTTCAAAAATTTCTTGTGCTGTGTTAGAAAAAATGGTTTCAGAAATTCAATGGATCCACAGTTATGTTACTATGGATAAAATTTATTGTGTTTATCTTGCTCCAAATGAAGAAATGGTTAGGGAACACGCAAAACAAGGTGGATTTCCGGCAAATTCCGTAAGCGAGGCCGCAACAATTATTGATCCGAAAACTGCAGAATAATTTAGTCTTTTTAGCACTAAATTTACTGAAAGTAAGCAAAAAACCCATTGCATTTGCAATGGGTTTTTAAAACTATATGTATGCTATGTTGCTTACGCTAACATAGTTACCGGATTTTCAATATATTGTTTTAACGTTTGCAAAAAAGCAGATCCGGTTGCGCCGTCAACGGTTCTGTGATCGCAAGCCAAAGTAACTTTCATGGTATTGCCAACCACAATTTGACCATTTTTCACCATAGGTTTTTCAATAATGGCTCCTACTGATAAAATTGCCGAGTTTGGCTGATTGATAATCGAAGTAAATTCTGAAATTCCAAACATTCCAAGGTTAGAAACCGTAAAAGTGCTTCCTTCCATTTCTGCAGGCGTTAATTTTTTAGATTTGGCTCTGGTGGCCATATCTTTTATTTCCGCTCCAATTTGAGTCATGCTT
>JAUSOJ010000330.1 GCA_030656195.1 Lutibacter sp. | reverse complement strand
TAAAACCAGCGCCAGGCGAAGCCGTTTTGGTGTCTTGGGATGATGCCACCACATTTTTACATGAGTTTGGCCATGCTTTGCATTTCTTTTCAGCAGATGTTAAATATCCTACACTTAACGGTGGCGTAAGAGATTATACCGAGTTTCAATCGCAAGTATTGGAGCGTTGGCTTTCTACGGATAAAGTAATCAACCAATTTTTGGTTCACTATAAAACCGGCGAGGCAATTCCGGCAGCATTGGTTGCGAAAATTAAAAAGTCATCAACCTTTAACCAAGGATTTTCGACTACCGAATATTTGGCTTCTGCCATAATGGATATGAAATTTCATTTGGCCGACCCTACAAATATTGATGTCGCTGCTTTTGAAAAAGAAACCTTGGCCGAAATGAATATGCCAAAAGAATTGGTAATGCGCCATCGTACGCCTCATTTCGGACACGTTTTTTCAGGTGAAGGCTATGCAACTGCCTATTATGGATATATGTGGGCCGATGTGCTTACTGCTGATGCTTCAGAAGCATTTGAAGAAGCTCCGGGCGGATTTTACGATAAGGAATTGGCTGCAAAAATGGTGAAATATTTATTTGCGCCGAGAAATTCTGTTGATCCTGCTGAAGCATTCAGACAATTTAGAGGACGAGACGCCAAAATTGATGCCTTGTTGCGAGATCGTGGTTTTCCGGTTCCTAAATCGGAAATGTAAACACAAAAACTTAAAAGGAATTGCAGCAATGCAGTTCCTTTTTTTTCTTTCATCATTATTGAAAATTTCGTATCTTAGATGGTCAAAATGTGTTTTTAATTTAAACTTGTGTGTTATGATAAAACAGGGATCGTTTTCATCCAAAAAATCTTTAGTGACCTCCTTTTTTTTATTGCTGTTAATTGTCGGATTTCAAAATTCTGGTTATTCTAACAATATTATTCTTAATGATACCATTGGGTTTAATGAATATCGAGGAAGTGTCATAGACAGTAAAACAAAAAAACCGTTGGAATTTGCAACATTGCTTATTAATGGCACAAATATCAGTACCATCACAAATACGCAAGGTAATTTTTTATTAAAAGTTCCAAAAAAATTCACCAGCCGCAGGGTGACTGTTTCGTTTTTGGGTTATACCAGTAAAGTGATCAGTTTATCCGATTTTGATAAGGAAAATACTGTTGTTCGACTTGAAACGTATATTGAAGAACTTTCTGAAGTTAAAATTAATGTAAAAGATGCCACTGCATTGGTGCAGGAAATGCTAAAAAGAAAAGGAGACAATTATGTTAATGACAATTTAAAGATGACATCATTTTACAGAGAAACGATCAAAAAAAGGAGAACCTACGTGTCCCTTTCAGAGGCCGTGGTTGAAATTTATAAACAACCTTATTCCACCGACAAAAATGATATCTTGGCAATTTACAAAGCACGCAAAAGCACCGATTACAACAAACTGGACACTGTGGCTTTTAAACTCCGCGGAGGACCATTTAACACCTTGTATATTGACATCATGAAAAATACGGCAATGATATTTGATGAAGATATGGTTAACGTGTATGATTTTACTTTTGACAATTCCACAAAAATTGACAACAGGCTTATTCACGTGGTAAATTTCAAACAAAAAAAACACGTTACCGATCCATTATTTTACGGAAAATTATATATCGACGCGCAAACATTGGCTTTAACCAATGCCAAATTTTATTTAAATCTTGAAAACAAACAAAAAGCCAGCCGGTTTTTCATTGTTAAAAAGCCTAAAGATGCTGATGTACTTCCAATTGAAGCTTATTACCAAGTTGAGTATCGGGAAAAAGATGGAAAATGGGTTTATGGCTACAGCAGGGTTGAGCTCGGATTTAAAATTGACTGGGCTAAAAAATGGTTCAACACCATTTATTACACAACCATTGAAATGGCAGTGACCGATTGGGAAAAAAGCGACGCCAGCCTGCTTCCTAAACCTAAGGATCGTTTAAGGCCAACGATTATAATGAGCGACAATACTTCCGGATTTAAAGATCCTGAATTTTGGGGCGCTTACAATGTCATTGAACCCGATAAACCTATTGAATCAGCCATTGAAAAAATTCAAAAACAACTGAAGAAAAATTGATTGTTTTAATAGAAGAATTTGAAGTGTTTTTTTTTAAAATTTAGTTATAAAAGCAACGGTAAACGTATCGTTGCTTTTATATTTATTAAAAATATTCACCTAAAATTTTAATTGTTAAAATTTGTTAAATTCCGCTTTTTCTTTAACAAAAATTTAAGAAGATTTACCCTCCACTTTAATATATTAGGGCATTATTTTCAACATTAACCAAACTAATAATTTTATGACAAAACAATTTTTAACTGGCTTATTAACTTTTCTGTTAATAGTTGGGATTTCTACAAATGCCGATGCTCAAAAAAAGAAAAAAGGTAAAGATGAACCAGTGGCTCCGGTAACACCGCCAAAGAAAAAAGGAGCTATTGAACCTTACAGCAAAGTTGTCACTTCAGATGCCGTGACCGATGAAGGATTATTTAAAGTACATTTTGTTGATGAAGCATACCTTTTTGAAATTCCGGACTCATTGCTTGAAAGGGAACTTTTAATGGTGACACGCATCTCTAAAAACACTTTAAATGAACAAAGTTTTGGCGGACAAAAAACCAATACCCAGGTGTTACGCTGGCAAAAAAAGGACAAACAAATTTTATTGCGGGTAGTTTCGCACAATATTGGTGCCAATCAAGAACTGCCTGTTTATGAAGCTGTGGTCAACTCAAATTTTGAGCCTGTTTTATATGCATTTCCAATTAAAGCATTCAACAACGATAAAACTTCAACCGTAATTGATGTTACAGAATTATTTACGACTGATATAAAACCGTTAGGATTGCCGGAATATATAAGAAAACAATACAAAATCACAAAACTTGAACCTAAAAATTCATATATTGAAAGTGTAAAAAGTTATCCGCTAAATATTGAAATGCGCCATGTAAAAACCTATTCAGCCACTGAACCACCATCAAACTCAAGTACTGGAATGGTTTCTGTTGAAATGAGCAATTCAATGATTTTATTGCCAAAAGTTCCTATGAAACGAAGAATTTTTGACGAGCGCGTTGGTTGGTTTACCTCAAGTCAAATAGATTATGGTTCTGAAGCCCAAAAAAGTGAAGAAATTACCTATTTAGACAGATGGCGTTTGGAAGTTAAAGATGAGGATATTGAGAAATTCAAAAAGGGTGAATTGGTTGAGCCAAAAAAACAAATTGTATATTATGTTGACAGAGCCACGCCTTTAAAATGGGTAAAATACATCAAACAAGGGATTGAAGATTGGCAAGTTGCTTTTGAAGCAGCCGGATTTAAAAATGCGATTATTGCAAAAGATCCGCCAACAAAAGAAGAAGACCCAGAATGGAGCCCGGAAGATGTTCGTTATTCCGTAGTTCGTTATTTGGCCTCTCCTATTCCAAATGCCAATGGCCCTCATGTAAGCGACCCTCGATCAGGAGAAATTTTGGAATCTGACATTAACTGGTACCACAATGTGATGAGTTTGTTGCAAGGCTGGTTTTTTGTGCAAACTGCCGCCATAAATCCGGATGCGCAAACAGCTGCGTTTAAAGATGAAGTTATGGGAGAATTGATCAAATTTGTTTCTTCCCATGAAGTTGGCCATACTTTAGGATTGCCTCACAATATGGGAAGCAGTTCTGCCTATCCTGTTGATTCGTTGCGATCTGCAACTTTTACCAAAAAATTTGGAACAGCACCCTCCATAATGGACTATGCTCGTTTTAATTATATTGCGCAACCAGGAGATGATGGCGTTGCCCTTATGCCAAACATTGGCGTGTACGATAAATATGCAATGAGCTGGGGATATCGCCCTATTCTAGATGCAAAAACAGCAGAAGATGAAAAAGAAACCTTGGATAGCTGGATTTTAAAGCATTCTGGAGACCCATTGTATCGATTTGGACACCAACAAGCCGGAGATGTGGTTGACCCAAGTTCACAAACGGAAGATTTGGGCGACAATGCCATAAAGGCCAGTGCTTATGGAATTGCAAATTTAAAAAGAATTATGCCAAACCTTATAAAATGGACTTCTGAAAAAGGGAAAAATTATGATGATTTGGGAACAATGTATGGCCACGTGATTGCGCAATATAACAGATATATGGGCCATGTTTCATCTAATTTAGGAGGCGTTTATGAAAACTATAAAACTTCTGACCAAGAAGGTGCGGTATATAAACACGTTGATAAAACACATCAAAAAGAATGCTTAAAATTTATAAATAAGGAATTGTTTGAAACCCCAACTTGGTTGATTGATAAGGATATTATTGGAAGAACTGAATATTCCGGAGTAACCGAAAGAGTTAGGGCAATGCAGGTTCGAACTTTAAACAACATCCTGGATCTAGGAAGAATGATGAGAATGATTGAGAACGAAACGCTAAATGGCGTTAATTCGTATTCTTTAATTTCTATGATTAACGATTTACAAAGCGGAATTTGGTCTGAGTTAAGTACAGGAAAAAATATTGACACTTACCGAAGAAATTTACAAAGAGCTTACGTTGAGAGGCTCGGTTATTTAATGACTGCCAAAGACGTTAAACCTAGCGGAAGAAAATCCAGCTATGCTAAAACTACGGTCGTTACTGTAAATGAATCGGATATTGTTGCCGTTGCTCGTGGAGAATTGAACCGTGTGAAAGCTGCCGCGCAAAGAGCGGCATTGGCCACAACCAATACCAACACCAAATATCATTTACAGGATATTGCCAAACGTGTTGATGCTTTTTTAGATCCAAAATCTTAGAAAAAAAGGCATAAAAAAGCTCCCTGAAAAGAAATTTTCAGGGAGCTTTTTTTGTTTATTTGTTAATCCTATCCCCAGCCTTTTCGGAAGAAAAGGCAGCTTGATTTAGATATTTCTTTGTTTTACCTTAAACTGATTACTTTTAACTTTTAATATTTAATATTTAATATTAAAAGTTAATTTCCTTGTTCAAAAACAACATCAACTGGTATGTTGGCTTTGCTCAACTTGTCTAAATCACGCTGTAAATCGGCAGAAATGATTCCTTTTTCTTGAACCAATTTAACAACACCGTCATAATCACCATTGCCTTGTAAAGTCAAAATTAAGTATGATAACTGTCGGACAGCTTCCTCCATTTTTTCAAAATTCACTTTATAAGTGCCATCAACATTTTTGGTAAAAGCGCCTTTTTCTTTAAAGAAATTAAACCGAATCATATTTGCTTTTCCGTGTGCACTTGAGGCGCCAAAACGAACAGAGCGAAAAATACCTGCCATAAAAGTGGTCATATAATCTTTCATATCGCCATCTAATTCTCCTTTTTTATGCAATTGCTGCACCATGTACAATCCCAAAATATCAGCTTTTCCTTCTTCCAAAGCTGAAGCTTGTTCTTTTAAGGCATTTCTTACGGTTCCTTTACTGTTAATGGTGTTTTTTATGCCTAATCCGTGCGCCACTTCATGAAACATAGTGTTGGCAAAAAAAGCATCGAACGTAATGTGTTTGCGCTGACTTGAGTCAATTAAAACTTCAGAAATTGGTTTTAAAATAATGTCGAATTTGGCGCGCATCGCATTTTTTAACTGCAATCTTCTGGTTCCTTTTTGCAATTGAACGGTTTCGTCATTCGGTAAATTAATGGCGATGGTTTTACTGCCGGCGTTGCAATCACCGGCATAATACACAATATCGTAGGCATTTAAATCGGAATCGGTTCCGGGAATTTCACTTTTATAGGCTTCAGAAACTGGAAGTCCGGTTTGTAATTCGGGTAAAAAACTGGCAAAACGTGCCAATTTTTCACTCCAAACCTGATCTTTTATCAGCACATAAGCTTCGTGAGCAGCTTTGTTTCCAAAAAGCTGGTCTTCATACGTTTCAATAGGGCCAATCACAATATCAAGCGTATTGGTTTTCATATCCATCCAGGCCAAATCGCTGGCTTGGTATTTATCGTCCAAAAATGCTTGAGCGCGCAATTCCAAATAATTTTTAAGTCCTTCATCATCCGCTAATTTTGAAGCTTCCAACAACAAATTGGCCACTTCTCTCACCTCATTTTTAAATTGAACGTGGTAAGGAATTGTATACAAATCCCCATCCTTATTTCTTCTGATAAAAGTGTACAAACTCGATTTATTTTCATCAATAAAAGCTTCGAATTCCAATTTTGTCATATCGGTCGGATAAAAATTTGCGCCCGCTGGTTTGTTTCCAATGCCATCAACAAAGGGTTTGTTTCCA
>JAUSOJ010000329.1 GCA_030656195.1 Lutibacter sp. | reverse complement strand
AAAATCTTTTGATTTATTAATTCCAAACGGATTTGAAATCATAGACTCCGATCACATAAATGTTGATTGTGTATTTGTCAATAAACGAATTTTGGCCAAAATGCCAAAAGAGAAAGTATTACAAATATTGGAAACCAGTGTATTTCCTTTCGTTTCGGAAAAAGAAATTTTAAAAGTTGATTTTAAAGTTAATATATCTTTTACGGTTGTTGAAGAATCTTAGTTATGAAAATTGCGCATTTTATAAGAAGGGATTTTCTAACGGTTAATCCTTATTCGGGTATAAATGCTATTAAAAACAAGTTGCTAGAGCATTTAGCCATTGTTGCTCAAGATGATGAGGGTATCTTCTATGGCGTTTTAACAACCAGTGACCTCGCCCTCAATCCAAAAACTTTAATAATTGACTGTCTCACCATTAAAGAATTAATTGATGGTGAAGATTGTGTTGAAGAGACCCTTTTTAAAATGGATACCGGAAAAACTGATGTGCTTCCCGTGGGTGAAAGCGGAAAATTTGTTGGACTGGTGTTTAAACATGAATTGTACAATTACATTTCTGATTATAATATTGAATTGGAAAATACCATAAAAGAGCGAACTGGTGCACTTGAAGAAGCCTTAGCTACAAAAGATTTAATGTTTTCAATTATTGCACACGATTTAAAAAGCCCTTTTAATGTTATTTTGGGTTTTACCGGACTTTTGAAAGATAAGTTGAAAAACATGGATTTTGAAAAGTCTGAAAAACTGATAGCCGGTATGAATTCTCAGGCAAGAAATACCTATAATTTATTGGAGGATTTGTTAACTTGGGCTAGAGATAACAGCAATACAATTGCATATAATCCTATTTTTTGCAATATTTCAACAATATGTGACGCAGTAGTTTCCCAAATAAAAGATACAGCGCAAATAAAAGATATTTCCATAAATTCATTTCATTCGTCGGATGTTTATGCTTTTGCAGATAAAAATATGGTAGAGGTAATTTTGCGAAATCTCATTGTCAATGCCATAAAATTTACGGAAACCCACGGAAAAATTGAGATTTATTCGATGCCGGTTGGTGACTTTATTGAAGTTACGGTTTCAGATAACGGAATTGGAATTGATGAAAAAGACAGAGCCAAATTATTTAAATCCGATTTTAATGAATCAAAACCTGGAACGGCCAATGAAAAAGGATCTGGTTTGGGTTTGGTGATTTGTAAACGTTTTGTTGAAAGAAATCAAGGTGAAATTTGGATTGAAAATAAAGCTGAAAAAGGCAGCGCTTTTAAATTCACTTTGCCAATATACAAGGAAGAATTACATAAACAAGCAGAAATTGAAACACTAAAAAATGAACAATAATTTTTTCCCAATTGCGATACATAGTTTAGCCAATAACTAAAAGGAAAAATTTCATCAACATTAAATATTGTTAACCTTCATTGTTAATTATTAATCATTAATTATTCATTGACAAAGCATTTTCCCAGTCTGCTATCAAATCATCAATATGTTCAATTCCCACTGAAATTCGTAATAAGTTATTTGGAGTTTCACTGTTTATTCCTTCAACCGATTTTCGGTGTTCCACCAAACTCTCTACACCGCCTAAGCTTGTAGCGGTGGTAAAATAGGCTAATTTGGTTGAAATTTTGATAGTTTCTTCTTCGCTTCCTTTAATTAAAACGGATAGCATTGCGCCAAAACCCTTTTTCTGCTGCTTTTTCGCCAACAGATGTTGCGGATGGCTTTTTAAACCTGGATATAATACTTTTTCAATTTTTGGATGATTTTCCAAATATTTTGCCAATTTCAACGCATTTTTACTTTGTTTTTTAACGCGTAAATAAAGTGTTTGAATTCCTCTGCCAATCAACCAGCAATCAAAAGGCGCAGGAACTGCACCCGATAAAATTTGAATATTTTTTATTTTT
>JAUSOJ010000328.1 GCA_030656195.1 Lutibacter sp. | reverse complement strand
AAAACGCATGCCCCAAAATTACTCGCATTACTCCTTTTAACTGCCACACTATTATTTTCCTGCGCTAAAGAAGAAGACGGTGTTTACTTTAATGAAAATAGTGAAGTTCTCAACACCAAAGTTGTTTATTCAGCAATGGAGTCAGAAATCATTAGTCTGGTAAACGCACACAGAACAAGCTTAGGCTTAAATGCCTTAAATACTTTAAACATTATTTCGGGCGTGGCTGACGGTCACACTGTATATATGATTGAAGCTGGCCAAATTAGCCACGACAATTTTGCACAAAGAGCCCAAACCTTAATGAATGAAGCTGGCGCAAAAACAGTTGGCGAAAATGTAGCTTACGGATTTAACACCGCTGAAGGTGTTGTTAAAGGCTGGTTAAACAGTGATGGACACAGAAAAGTTATTGAAAATCCAGATTATACCCACTTCGGGATTTCTATGGAAAAAAATTCTGACAACAGAAATTACTTTACAAATATTTTCATAAAAAAATAACCAACCCACGTTAAGCGGAAGTTAATTAAACCCCTAAATTAAGCAAGATGAAAGCAACACAATTACAACAAATCGAAAGCCTCAACTTTTTAAAAGTAGTAAATAACAGCCTAAACAACACAACTGCTTTAACTAAAAAAGTAAATAGAATATACATCAACACTATGATACCTGGTTTCAACTACATCAACCAATTAGGTGAAGTTGTGACTCCGCAAAAATGCGTTTTACTTTAATAGCAAATAAAAAAATAAATTATAAATCCGCGTTGTCCCCACAACGGTTTTAATCAAGAGTTGTCCCCACAACGGTTTTTTAAAAGTTGTCCCCACAACGGTTTAATAATCAAAAGGTAATTAAATATTAAATTCCTTTTTATCAAAAATATAAAAATTGTTATTACACCATAATTTGAAAAATAAGGAGTCTAAAAGAATCCAATTATCCACAAAATAGCGATACTGTTTAAAACCGTATTGCCTTAAAAAACTGGGAAGCTACTAAAATATCGATTGTAAGGGGTTACAAGCGGTATTACTGGCTTCCCTTTCTTCGTTTAATAGGCCTGCCCTAGCCCGCAAAGGGGGGAATTAATTTTGAAAAAGTGAATCGTGAAAGGTTACTGGTTATATGTTATACGTTAAAAGTTTTACGATATAAATTAAACGATTAAACCACTAAAGCGGCAATTTTTTTTTCAATGCTTCTAAAATATTATAAACGGCCGGACAGATTTCCGTATTTTTCATTGATAAATCGGTGAGCTGGATAAATTTTCGTCGGTTGGTATGCGGATATTCATTGCAGGCTTTTGGCCGAACATCATAAATAGTGCACATATTGTCGTTCAAATCCAAAAAGGAACAAGGTGAAGTTTTTAACACATAAAAATCGTCCTGATCCCTTTCCAAATACGTCGAAATAAACTGATGCTCTTTCATTTTAACATACTTGGCAATACGCTGAATGTCCTTCTCGGTAAAAATAGGACTGGTGGTTTTGCAGCAATTCCCGCAGGTTAAGCAATCCGTTCGTTTAAACTCACTGTTGTGTAATTCCTGCACCACAAAATCCAAATTGTTAGGCGTACGCTTTTTCAATTTTTCAAAATATTTTTTTGTTTCCAGGTGTTTTTCTTTCGCTAAACCTGGCAATTCTTTTAAAAACGCTTCCATTTATTTAATTTATTGGCAAAAATACAATTTAAACTTTTAAAAATTATCGTACTTTTGCTCCTTAACAGATTTCAGCAAAAAAAGATGCAAAACAGTTTAGAAAACGCCATAAAAAAAGGGTTAAAAGAAATTTACGATATCTCTGCAGAATCAGTGGAATTTCAGGCAACCAACAAAGATTTTGAAGGGGACATCACCGTGGTTATTTTCGCATTTTTACGCCATATCAAAGGAAATCCTGTGGAAATCGGCACCAAACTGGGAAACTATTTAAAAGAAAATGTGCCCGAAGTCGAAGATTTTAATGTGGTAAAAGGCTTTTTGAATCTGGTGATTTCCGATGAATTCTTCCTGAATGCCTTCAATGAAATTTACAAAACGCAAAACTTCGGATTTGTAACACCCAATCCGGCCGAAAAAGCGGTAATGGTGGAATATTCTTCGCCAAATACCAATAAACCATTGCATTTGGGGCATATCAGAAATAATTTATTGGGATATTCTGTGGCTGAAATTGTAAAGGCTTCCGGGAAAAAAGTATATAAAACACAAATCATCAACGACCGTGGCATCCATATTTGCAAAAGTATGCTGGCCTGGCAACGATTTGGAAATGGCCAAACGCCAGAAAGCACCGGTTTAAAAGGAGACAAATTGGTAGGAAACTACTATGTGGCCTTCGACAAAGCCTATAAAGAAGAGATTGCCCTGTTAATTGCAGCAGGAAAAACCGAAGAAGAAGCAAAAAAACAGGCGCCAATTTTGTTGGAAGCCCAAGAAATGCTGCTTAAATGGGAAGCGGGAGATGAAGCAGTCGTTTCACTTTGGAAAACAATGAACCAATGGGTTTATGCTGGTTTTGAACAAACCTACGCCACGCTTGGGGTAGATTTTGACAAAAATTATTACGAAAGCACGACCTATTTATTGGGAAAAGATGTGGTTGCAATCGGACTTGAAAAAGGGGTTTTTTACAGAAAGGAAGATGGTTCGGTATGGATCGATTTAACCGCCGACGGACTGGACGAAAAAATTGTTTTGCGATCGGATGGCACCGCGGTGTATATGACACAAGATATTGGAACCGCCATTGAACGTTTTAAAGATTTTGATTTAAGCGAGCTGGTTTATACCGTTGGAAATGAGCAAGATTACCATTTTAAAGTATTGTTTCTGATTCTAAAAAAACTGGGTTTTGAATGGGCCGACAATTTGTACCATTTGTCGTACGGCATGGTTGATTTACCTAGCGGAAAAATGAAATCGCGTGAAGGAACTGTGGTAGATGCCGACGATTTAATGGAAGAAATGGTAGATACTGCCAGAAAGATTTCTCAGGAATTGGGAAAACTGGAAGGCTATTCAAAACCGGAAAAAGAAGCATTGTATAAAATAATCGGTTTGGGTGCCTTGAAATACTATATTTTGAAGGTGGATCCAAAAAAACGTATTTTGTTCGATCCTGAAGAATCTGTCGATTTTAACGGAAACACGGGTCCGTTTATCCAATACACCTATGCCCGAATTCAATCCATCATCAGAAAAGCAGATTTTGATTTTTCTGAAGAAATTTCGGCTATTTCATTGCACGAAAAGGAACGGGAGTTGATCAAACAAATTCAGCAGTTTCCTGAAATCATACAAAATGCGTCCAAAAATCACAGTCCTGCCCTGATTGCAAATTACACCTACGACTTGGTAAAAGAATACAATTCGTTGTACCAAAGTCTGCCCATTTTAGGAAGCGAAAACGAAAACGAAAAAATACTGAGAACACAACTTTCAGCAAAAGTGGGCGAAATTATTAAAGCCGCTTTTAAATTATTGGGGATTGAAGTTCCGGAAAGGATGTAGAATGAAGTTGAAAGCTCAAAGTTGAAAGTCAGAAGACGGAAGACCGGAGACGGAAGTTGGATATTAAATATTAAAAGTTATTAGATCTAAATAATTTAATAATTACAAATCAAACTCCCTTTCCTTAGGAAAGGGCTGGGGATAGGATTAAAAAATAAACGATTAAACAAATAAAACATGAAATACGACATCATCATTTTAGGAAGTGGTCCGGGAGGATACGTTACCGCAATTAGAGCATCACAACTTGGTTTTAAAGTGGCTATTGTAGAAAAGGAAAATTTAGGCGGCATTTGTTTAAACTGGGGTTGTATTCCAACCAAAGCCTTGTTAAAAAGCGCCCAGGTGTATGACTATTTAAAACATGTGGATGAATATGGCTTAAAAGCCGAGGCCATCGACAAAGATTTTGGCGCCGTGATTAAACGCAGCAGAAATGTGGCGGATGGGATGAGCAAAGGCGTTCAGTTTTTGATGAAGAAAAACAAAATTGACGTTATAGACGGTTTCGGAAAATTGAAAACCGGCAAAAAATTGGATGTGACCGATGCAGAAGGAAAAGTGACTGAGTACAGTGCCGAACATATCATTATTGCCACTGGCGCACGTTCCCGAGAACTGCCAAACTTGCCGCAGGACGGGAAAAAAGTGATAGGCTACAGAGAAGCGATGACCTTGCCTTCACAACCTAAATCAATGATTGTGGTGGGTTCAGGCGCTATTGGCGTTGAGTTTGCCCATTTTTACAATGCCATGGGAACAGAAGTAACCATTGTAGAGTTTTTGCCAAATTTGGTGCCTTTGGAAGATATCGACGTTTCTAAACAATTTGAACGTTCCTTTAAAAAATCGGGTATTAAAGTGATGACCAGTTCTTCTGTGGAATCTGTAGATACTTCAGGCGATGGCGTTAAGGCTGTGGTGAAGACCAAAAAAGGAGAAGAAATATTGGAAGCTGATATTGTGCTTTCTGCTGTTGGCATTAAATCGAATATTGAAAATATCGGATTGGAAGAAGTGGGTATTGTGACAGACAGAGATAAAATCATTGTGAATGATTTTTACCAAACCAATATTCCTGGCTATTACGCCATTGGGGATGTTGTTCCGGGTCCTGCCCTAGCGCACGTTGCTTCTGCAGAAGGTATTACCTGCGTTGAAAAAATTGCAGGTTTGCATACCGAAGCCATTGACTACGGAAACATTCCGGGATGTACTTATGCAACGCCTGAAATTGCAAGTGTAGGAATGACCGAGGCTCAGGCCTTGGAAAAAGGTTACGAACTTAAAATTGGAAAATTCCCGTTTTCTGCTTCAGGAAAAGCAAAAGCTGCCGGAACGCCTGATGGATTCGTAAAAGTGATTTTCGACGCAAAATATGGAGAATGGCTAGGTTGCCATATGATTGGCGCCGGCGTTACCGATATGATTGCTGAAGCGGTTTTAGGGAGAAAATTAGAAACTACAGGACACGAAGTGCTTAAAACCATACATCCGCATCCAACCATGAGTGAAGCTGTGATGGAAGCTGTTGCTGATGCTTACGGCGAAGTGATTCATTTGTAATAACAATGTTATACGTTAAATGTTAATTTAAAAAAGACAATTTTTAATTTATTAAAAATTGTCTTTTTTTATGGTAAAAATTTGTCTGAAACCTGAAATGTTAAACAAACAACTAATTTTTCCTTCATTTAAATTTTATTATATTTGCATATATCATCAATTATTAAGAAAAACCAATGACTATGAAGACTTTTAAAATTATTTTATTTTTTGTTTTGGCCATTTCATTCTCGTGTAAAGAAGAAAAACCAAAACCTATATTACAGGAAAACAATGCAACCGCTTCTGTGAAGCATTATATTTGCGCCAATAAATGCGAAAACAGCGGCAGCGATGTTCAAGGTGCTTGTCCGGTTTGTAAAAATCCATATTTGCACAATGACGCTTTTCACAGCCAGGATTTATTGAAAAACGGACCTTTAAATGTCCCTACAAATATTCAGGCGCCTGCAGCCAACACGCCAGCAGCGCCGTCTCCAGCGCAAAATGCCAGAGGAATTTATCATTACAGTTGTACCAAAGGTTGCTATGGAGGATCTGGTACCGCTTCTAATTGCACAAATTGCGGAGAACCTTTAGCGCACAATCAAGAATATCACAACTAGAAAACAATTAA
>JAUSOJ010000327.1 GCA_030656195.1 Lutibacter sp. | reverse complement strand
GCCTTTTTTATTCTTTATGAATTATAAAGATGGTGGGTCTTTTCTGCAAATCAGGATGTTCGTTTTTCCAGTCTTTAATTTCCAGGGTTTTAATGTATTCTCCCGTTAAAGTAATATCACAGGCCACACATAGTTTTGTTGATGGATTTAAAGTGCTTTTTAAATCGATGAATAATTTTTCATTCCGATACGGCGTTTCAATAAAAATTTGAGACTGGTTTTTATCTTTCGACAATTTTTCCAAACTTTTAATGGCTTCTTTTCTTTCGGAAGCATCAATGGGCAAATAACCGTTAAAGGCAAAATTCTGGCCGTTAAAACCTGAAGCCATCATCGCTAAAATAATCGATGACGGGCCAACCAAAGGAATTACCCTGATATTTTTTTGATGCGCCAATTTAACAATTTCTGCGCCCGGATCGGCAATTGCAGGAACGCCGGCTTCAGAAAGTAACCCCACCGAAATGCCTTTTGCACAAACATCCAAATACGTGCTAACTTCCAGTTTATCGGCATATTTATCCAAGCTAAAAAGGGTCAATGAAGGCTGTGATTTTCCCGGAGCAATACGTTTTATAAATTTACGGGCTGTTTTTTCGTTTTCAACAATAAAATAATCGAGTTTTTCTATCATTTCTTTGACCAACACGGGAAGCACTTCCATAGGCTCGTTGTCGCCTAAAGTAGTTGGAAGCAAGTATAAAAAACCCTTTTTATTATCCATCCGGATTTATTTTTTTTGCGATAATTTCGCAAGCTTCATCCAGCATCCTATAAACATTTTTAAATCCGTAATCTCCGCCTAAATAAGGGTCTGGAACATCCAAATTTTCGGTCGGAAACACTTCATTCAAAATCATTTTCACCTTCGCAATGTCTTCCTTATTCCTCGCAATTGCAGTGACATCTCGGTAATTTTCATGGTCCATTACATAAATATGGTCAAATTCATCAAAATCTTCCACCAAAAATTTCCTGGCGCGTTGGTTGGTGATGTCAATACCGTTTATTTTTGCGATATGTATGGAACGACTGTCCGGTTTTTGATCAATATGATAGGCACCGGTTCCGGCAGAATCAATAATGACATTAGCCCTAAAAAGTTTGGATTTCAAAATTCCTTCTGCCAAAGGCGATCGGCAAATATTGCCGAGACAGACCATCAAAATTTTAGTCATTTCAGCGTATTAAAAAGTGAGTTTTTTGGTAATATCATCCACATACTTTCTAAATTGCTTGTCGGTTTCTGTTAAGTTATCAACAGTTTTACAAGCGTGAAGTACGGTGGCGTGATCTCTTTTCCCAATTTGGGAACCAATGCTGGCCAATGAAGCTTTTGTCATTCTCTTGGCGAAATACATTGCCAATTGTCGCGCTTGAACGATGTGACGTTTACGTGTTTTTGATTGCAAGGTAGCCACATCCAATTCAAAATAGTTTGATACAATTTTTTGAATGTATTCAATGGAAACTTCGCGTTTGGTGTTTTTAACAAATTTATCTACAATTTGTTTTGTTAGCGCCAAGGTAAATTCCTTTCTGTTAAAGGATGCTTGCGCTATTAAGGAAATTAAAACGCCTTCCAATTCCCTAACATTTGATTTTATGTTTTTTGCAATATATTCTACAATTTCGAATGGCATTTCTACCCCGTCTCTGTACAATTTATTCTGTAAAATGAGAACACGTGTTTCATAATCAGGCGCTTGAAGTTCGGCCGACAATCCCCATTTAAAACGTGAGAGCAAGCGTTGTTCAATATCCTGCATATCAACCGGAGCTTTGTCAGACGTTAATATGACCTGTTTTCCGTTTTGATGCAAATGGTTAAAAATATGGAAAAACACATCTTGGGTTCCTGTTTTACCCGATAAAAACTGCACATCATCAATCAGCAAAACATCAATCATTTGGTAGAAATGAATAAAATCATTTCTTGAATTTCCTTTTACGGAATCTATATATTGCTGGGTAAATTTCTCGGAAGAAATGTACAGCACAATTTTATCAGGATATTTGTCTTTAATTTCAACACCAATGGCGTGAGCCAAATGGGTTTTACCCAAACCAACACCGCCGTAAATTAACAAGGGATTGAAGGATGTTCCTCCTGGTTTATTGGAAACGGCCATACTTGCAGAACGTGCCAGCCTGTTTGAATCGCCTTCAATAAAGTTTTCGAAACTGTAATTTGGATTTAACTGTGATTCAATTTTAACTTTTTGAATGCCTGGGATGATAAACGGATTTTTTAATTCACGCTTATTAACATCAATTGGAAAAGCAACTCCCTGCGGAACCATCGGATTTCTGTTGGAGCTGGGAATTTTTACGGTATGCTGATTGTTGCTGCTGTAATTGTTCTCCATGCGAACGTCATAAATCAGCTTGGCGTCTTCTCCCAACTGTTTTACCAAAGCCACTCTTAATAACTTAATATAGTGCTCTTCCAACCACTCATAAAAAAATTTGCTAGGTACCTGAATAGTAAGTGCTTCACCAGATAATTTCACCGGTTTGATTGGCTCAAACCAAGTTTTGAAAGCTTGTGGCTTAATGTTGTCCTGAATAAAAGACAGACACTCCTCCCAAACTGATGATGCAGTTTTACTCATTTTTTATCGAAAGCAATTATAAAAGTTATAAACTAGTTGATTAACTTAAAACAAACTTTAAGCTATTTTTGGCTTTACAAAAATGTGAATAAATTTTAGTATAAAAAAATAAAATCGCTATTGATTCTTATTTTTTTTTTTCGTAATATGAAGGTCATAAAATAAAAAAAAATGAAATCAGACAAAATTCAATTTAGAGTGCGATATGGCGAGACAGATCAGATGGGTTTTGTTTACTATGGAAACTATGCCCAATACTTTGAAATGGGCCGTACGGAATGGCTTCGAAAATTGGGAATCACTTATAAAAAAATGGAAGCAGACGGCGTTATGCTGCCCGTGATGAATTTAAATATAAACTACTTAAAGCCAGCAAAATATGACGATTTACTCACTTTAAAAACAATTTTAAACAAACTTCCCTCCGCGAAAATTGAATTTTCCTATGAAGTTTACAATGAAGAAAATGAATTGTTGACAACGGCAAATACCACCTTGGTTTTTGTTAATATGGCAACCAACAAACCAACCCGAGCACCCGAATATGTGTTAAAAAAATTGCGTGATATCAGTGCTTGATTTCCCGAATTTTAAGGCAGCGCAAATCATCAAACAATTGAACAATTTTAGCTGCATTTTTTTTTCGTACCGCAATTAAAAAGGAGCAATTTAAATTCATTTTTTGATCCAGAATTTCGAGATCATTTTCTTTGATAATCCGCATCACTTTATTCATGTCTATATATTCAAAAGTCAGCTGAAAAGAAACATTAACGGTCTTATCAACAATTTGCGCTTCATCCAAAATTAATTTTGCCGTCGTTTTATACGCATTTATGAGTCCGCCAACGCCCAATTTAGTTCCGCCAAAATAACGAACAACCACCACCAACACATTGGTGAGGTCTTTTGATAAAATTTGTCCGTAAATGGGATTTCCTGCCGAATTGTTTGGTTCACCATCATCATTCACCCGATAGCTTTTCTCTTCAATGCCCAATTGCCATGCATAACACCAATGCCTTGCAGCATGGTGCTTTTTCTTTAATTCTTCGATGTGAATTTTAACGTCATCCTCATTTTCTATGGGAAAAACATAGCCGATAAATTTGCTGCCTTTCTCTTTAAAAAGCGCATCTCCCTGGGCTGCCTCAATGGTTTTATATGTGTCGTTTTCAGAAATATCGCTGTCATTTTAAAGCACAAATATATCAAAAGCAAATGCTTAATTTTCTGTTTTAATTTTAATATATTTGAAAAACAATATAAAGTACCATGAGAAAAACTGCAACACTATTGCTTACTACAATCGTTTTAATGTCATGCGACATTGAACCTGCCAAAAAAGAAACTGAAACGGTGCGGGAACCAAATTCATTCGCCATTGTTATCCATGGAGGTGCCGGAGGAATTAAAAGGGAATATTTTACACAGGAACAACAAGATGCTTATGCACAAAAATTGCAGGAAGCCCTTGATGCCGGTTACGCTGTTTTGGAAAAAGGCGGAATTTCACTGGATGCCGTGCAAGCGGCCATTAATGTGATGGAAGATTCTCCGTTGTTTAATGCCGGGAAAGGTTCGGTATATAACAGTGAGGGAAATCAGGAGATGGATGCCGCGATTATGGATGGGAAAACCTTAAATGCCGGAGCAGTTGCAGGCGTTAACCATATAAAAAATCCCATTTTGGCTGCCCGCATGGTGATGGACAGTTCAGAACATGTGATGCTTTCCGGTAAAGGCGCAGAAATTATGGCCAAAAAATTCGGTATTGAAATGGTGGACAGCTCCTACTTTTTCACCGAAAAAAGATTAAAACAATTGCGAGAGATACAAGGTCAGGAAAAAACACAATTGGACCATACGGCCTATTTGATTAAAAATGAATTGATTGACGACCATAAATTTGGCACTGTGGGCGCTGTTGCGATCGATAAAAACGGAAATATTGCTGCAGGAACTTCTACCGGAGGAATGACCAATAAAAAATATGGCAGAATTGGCGATGTCCCAATTATTGGCGCCGGAACTTACGCGAACAATTTAACTTGCGGCATTTCTTGCACGGGAACCGGCGAATATTTTATGAGAACGGTTGCAGGCCATGAAGTTTCAAGCTTGATAAAGTACAAAAATTTAAGTCCGAAAGAAGCATTGCATGAAGTGCTCTTTAACCAAATTGGCCCGCTTGGCGGCGAAGGAGGCATCATTTTATTGGATAAAAACGGTGATGTTCACTGGGATTTTAACTCAACGGGAATGTTCAGGGGATTTAAAAAATCGAGCGGAGAAACCAAAATTGAAATGTTTGAGAAAAGCCCGAATAATTAATAATTCACATAAATTTTTAAAGCGTCATCTGAAATTTTTCGAATTTCATGCGGCGCTTTTTTAAATTCAGGCGCTTTTAGGCCGGATTCAAACTTTGCGTTTCCTACAAAGACGAAGGCTTCATCCCATAAATTTTCATCGATAAAAGTTTGCAGGGTCTTTGCGCCGCCTTCAATGATTACGGATTGAATTTCGTAATGGTATAAAATGGCACAAATTTGTTCTCCAAGGTTTTTGCTGAAATTTATTTGTTCAAAATGAATGTTTTCATTTAAACTTTTATCGGGTACTTTTTCAGTGAAAACAATCGTTTTTATGCTTCCATCCAACAAATGATAATGAGAAGGAATTTTTAAAGATTTGTCCAGCACAATTCGAACCGGATCCAATCCAAACCAATTTCTGGCATTTAATTTCGGATTGTCATTCAAGGCCGTGTTGGTTCCCACCAAAATAGCCTGTTCCTCGGCACGCATTTTATGCACCAATTGTTGAGAATAGGTGTTTGAAATCCAGTTTGGCGATTTTTCCGAAGTTGAATCACGCAATTTATCTATAAATCTGTCTTGCGTTTCAGCCCATTTTAAAATGATAAGCGGTCTCTTTTTGTTGTGAAAGGTGAAAAATAGCTTATTTAAATTTAGACATTCTTGTTCCAAAACACCAACAATGACATCGCAGTCGTTATTTTCCAAATGCAAAATCCCTTTTCCGCTCACTTTACTGTTGGAATCCACACTGCCAATCACCACTTTTCTGATGCCGTTTTCCACGATTAAATTAGCGCAAGGCGGCGTTTTTCCGTAATGCGAACATGGTTCCAGATTCACATAAATGGTGGCATGTTTCAATAACGATTTATCCTTAACCGAATTTATGGCATTGACTTCCGCGTGTGGTTCGCCGGCTTTTTGATGCCAGCCCTCGCCTATTATTTTATCGTTTAAAACAATGACACTGCCAACCAACGGATTGGGATAGGTAAAACCCAAGCCATTTTTCGCCAGTTCAATGCAGCGTTTTATATATTTTTCGTGTATATTCACCACACAAAAATAACATTTTAAAATGACTCCGAACAACTTTAAAATCAGAGAAATTCAACCTGATGATAACAAAAAAATAGCAAAAGTAATCCGTAAAATTTTGATTGAATTCGGCGTTCCAAAAGTGGGCACCGCTTATGCCGATAAAATTTTGGATACGCTGTATGAAGCGTATGACACCGAAAAAGCCATTTATTATGTGATTGAAAAAGAAGGCGAAATTTTTGGCGGTGCGGGCATCAAACAATTGGATAATTACAATGGAAATGTTTGTGAGCTGCAAAAAATGTATTTTTTGCCCGAAGCCAGAGGCATTGGTTTGGGAAGCAGGATGATGGAAACCTGCCTACAAAAAGCCAAGGAATTCGGTTTTGAACAGTGTTATTTGGAAACCTTGCCTTATATGGAAGATGCCCGCAAATTGTACCGAAAAGCAGGATTTAAAGATTTGGATGCGCCAATGGGCGATACCGGACATTATTCCTGCAATTTGTGGATGTTAAAAGAATTGTAATGCTGATTCAAGAGTTTAAAAAATATTTTTTTTCGGAGCTTTCCAATGGCTATCCGGTAACTGAAATTCAATCGTTTTTTACGATATTGATTGAATATAAATTGCATTTATCACGGATTCAATTGGCGCTGGAACACAATTTTGAACTTGAACGTGACGATTTGGATTTTCTGGAAAACGCTTTGCTAAAACTAAAAAATCAAATTCCCGTTCAATATATTGTTGGAGAAACAGCGTTTTACGGACTCATGTTTAAAGTCGATAAAAACGTGCTGATTCCAAGACCTGAAACAGAAGAACTGGTGGAATGGATTGTTCAGAATCACAAAAAAAGCGAATCTCTTAAAATATTGGATATTGGCACAGGAAGCGGATGCATTGCCGTTTCCTTGGCTAAAAACTTGCCGAATGCAAAAGTTTCTGCGTTAGATATTTCTGAGGAAGCTTTAAATGTTGCCAAAAACAATGCGGAATTTAACCAGGTGACCATTGATTTTATACTGGCTGATATTTTAACCATTGAGAAATTACCCGACACTTTTGATGTTATTGTCAGCAATCCGCCATACGTTCGTGAATCGGAAAAAGATTTAATGCAACAAAACGTATTGTCTAACGAACCGCATATTGCCTTGTTTGTAGAAAATGAAAATCCGCTCCTATTTTACGATAAAATCGCCGAACTGGCCAAAAATCACCTGACGGAAAATGGGGTTTTGTATTTTGAAATCAACCAATATTTAGGAGAAGAAACTGTTGATTTGCTAAAAACAAAGGGTTTTAAGAATATTGAACTGAAAAAAGACATTTACGGCGTTGACAGAATGTTGAAATGCGAGCGATTTTGAATTTTGAATTTTAGATTTTGGATTTTAAGAAAGTAATAGCCCTCATAGCAGATTTTAAAAAACTAAACGCAAGGAACCTAATTAGCTAAAATCTTCTTTGTGCAACTTGGTGGCCCTCCGAGAAACTCCGTGTAATTAAAAGCTATGACACAGAGATTCACAAAGAAAAACACAAAGATTCACAAAGTCTATTGATTTATTTTCTTTAACCGCAAGGACGCAAAGTTTTACGCAAGGTTCGCAAGGAAATCATCAATTTTGAATTGTAATTTTATAATTTTTTAATTCTAAAATCGTAAATCAAAAATCGTAATCCCGATAGGTATCGAGACGTAAATCAAATCGCGTTAGTGATTGCAGTGAAAATCCTTTTTTGAGGTTTTTATCCGAAAAAAAGATTGAAACGGAAAGCACGGCCCGCCAGCTGGGGGGAACGCCCAAAATATTATTTTTAATTGACAATTGTTATTTATCTTTGCCGAATGCGAATTGATATTATTACCGTTTCACCAGAACTGATTAAAAGTCCGTTTGAATATTCGATTATTAAACGCGCCATCGACAAAAATTTGGTGGAGGTTCACTTTCACGATTTGAGGAAATATGCGTTAAATGACTACGGAAAAATTGACGATTATCAATTTGGCGGCGGCGCGGGAATGGTTTTGATGATTGAACCGATTGATAAATGCATTAGCGAACTGAAATTGGAGCGCGATTATGATGAAATTATTTACCTCACGCCCGATGCGCCAACTTTAAACCAGCAAATGGCAAATACTTTGTCTTTGGCCGAAAATATTTTGATTCTTTGCGGACATTATAAAGGGGTGGATCAGCGTGTTAGAGAATTGTTGATCACCAAAGAAATTTCTATAGGAGATTACGTTTTGAGCGGCGGAGAATTGGGTGCGGCGGTTTTATGTGATGCCATTATTAGATTGATTCCCGGCGTTTTGGGCGATGAATCATCTGCATTGACCGATTCGTTCCAGGACAATTTACTTTCGCCGCCGGTTTACACACGACCATCGGAATACAAAGGGCTTGAAGTGCCAAAAATACTGTTATCGGGCAATTTTCCGAAGATTGACGAATGGCGAAGTGAACAAGCGTTGGAAAGAACAAAAAAAATAAGGCCAGATTTGTTGGAAGACTGATCTTTTTTATTAAATTTGCACACTCAAAATTAACCTCTGACGAAAATCGTGAATGTTGGTCATTGAAAAACCCATTAAAAAATTAACAATGGAAGATTTAGTAAAATTTGTACAAGACAAATTTGTAACTGCAAATGAGTTGCCAGAATTTCAGGCAGGAGACACTGTTACTGTGTACTACGAAATTAGAGAGGGCGAGAAAAAACGTACCCAGCATTTTAGAGGTACCGTAATTCAACGCAGAGGCGCTGGCGCTTCAGAAACATTTACCATCAGAAAAATGTCGGGAACCGTTGGTGTTGAACGTATTTTTCCGTTAAACTTACCGGCAATTGAAAAAATTGAAGTGAACAAACAAGGTAGCGTACGTAGAGCACGTATTTTCTACTTTAGAGGTTTAACAGGTAAAAAAGCAAGAATTAAAGAGAAAAGACGTTATTAATCTGTTTTCCTTAAAAAAATATAAAAACCCGTTTTGAAATTCAAAACGGGTTTTTTGGTTATTAACATTTGTTCATAAGTGCGGTTCATATCTTGTTGAAAACAAAACGATTATAAATTTGGAAAATTAA
>JAUSOJ010000326.1 GCA_030656195.1 Lutibacter sp. | reverse complement strand
TTACAAACCTAAAAAAATAATTTTTGGCGATGGTTATAAAGGATTGCCGGAAAATGCGCCTTTTGACGGAATTATTGTAACTGCCGGGGCGCCTATTGTGCCAAAAGCTTTGCTCAGTCAATTAAAAGTAGGAGGAAGGCTGGTGATCCCAGTGGGTGATAAAGAACAAATTATGACCTTATTTATTAGAACCAGTGAAAAAGATTTTGAAAAGCACGAACTGGGCAAATTTAAATTTGTGCCAATGCTGAATAAGAAAAATTAGTTTAATTACACCTTTACTTTGTACCAATATTGCGTTCTTCCCAACAAAGCAAAACCCAAATAACCGCGCACTCTTAGTTTGTTAGGCTCTTCTAAGGTTAGGTAGCATTTGTATTCTTTTCCAGTTTTTGGGTCAAGTATTTTTGCGCCATTCCATTCGTTTCCATCTTTTTTTAAGCCATCTATAACTATCAAACCTTTAAGTGGTTTGTTTTTATTGGCACCTTTACAATTTTCACAAACCCGGTTTTCTTCACCTTTCACCAATAATTTTACAATTTTTGCGTAAATCTTTCCATCGGACTCGTAAATTTCTACAATAGATCTTTCTTTGCCTGTTTCATCGTCAATGGTTTTCCATTTTCCTATAATTGATTGTGAGTGGCCTAAAATTGAAAGCAATAACACAAAAATGAGCAGTAATTTTTTCATAAGTAATAATTATTTGTTTTTTAAAGGTTGTATGGAATCGCCAATCTTCATTGGTGATTACAAGCAAACTTTTTGTTTATGACGATTTCAAAGATATAAATTAAAAAAGTTTGGCGTCAAATTGAAAATCCCATTTCCCCTGAACTTTTAACACTTGTTCAATCACATCGCGAACGCAGCCGTTTCCGCCTTTTTTTCGCGAAATATATTTGGAAATATGCTGAATTTCAGGAACAGCATCTTTCGGACAGCAAGGCAATCCAACAATTTTCATTACTTGATAGTCGGGAATATCATCACCCATATACAAAACTTCCTCTGTTTTAATGCCGTAAAGCGCCGTATAATCTTCAAATTGATCTGTTTTATGGTGGGTTCCCAAATAGATATCTGTAATTCCCAATGCCGTAAATCGCTTGCGAACACCTTCATTGGTTCCTCCGGAAATAATGCAAACACGATAGCCGGCAGTTAAGGCCGTTTTAAGCGCATAACCATCTTTAATATTCATTTCCCGCAACAATTCGCCGGTCTCGGTGACTCTTACATTTCCATTTGTCAGTACGCCGTCAACATCAAAAATAAAGGTGGTGATCTGGGGCATTATTTCTTTATAACTTTTCTCCATAAGTATTGTAAATAGAATTGGTGAGCAATGTATAAATTTCTATTTGATTTTCAGTGAGCATTGCCTTATGTTTTTCAATGGTTTTGGTGTCATTTCGCTTTGCGGGTCCGGTTTGTGCTTCTAGCGGCGACAAAGTACTTATTTTATTTGCCGTTTCCAGTATTAAAGGTAACAATATTTCAAAAGGAACCTTATTTTGCTCACAAATCTCATGACCGATGTGGTACAAATGATTCACAAAATTATTGACAAATACCGCAGCAATGTGCAAACTTTTTCGTTGATCGGAATTTATGCGATAACAATTTTTTGAGAGTGATTTCGCCAAAGTTTCCAGCAACAATAAATCTTTTTCAGTTTCAGCTTCAATACAAACCGGAACGTTGGAAAAATCAATTTTTCTTTCTTTGGAAAAGCTTTGCAACAAATAAAACACGCCTTTATTGGAAACTGATTTAAGTTCATCCATCGCCATGCTTCCTGAAGTATGCACCACCAATTTATTTTTTAAATTTAAGGCCGATGAAAGCTCAGAAATCGCATTGTCGGAAACGGCAAGGATGTAAATATCGGCCTCTTTCAAATCCGACAAATTATTTGTGATTGAAGTGTTGTTTTTAAAGCAGTTAATTTTTTCCAAACTTCTATTGTAAACCTGAACAACATTTGCCGCACTGTTTTGCAACAATGCATTTGTTAAATGATGGGCTACATTTCCGCCGCCAAGGATTACGATATTTATCATAATGCGAAGGTAAATATTTATACGTTAAAAGTTAAAAGTTATATGTTATATGTTAATTTTTTAAAGTTAAAAGTTAAATGTTATATGATAAAGGTTCGATTTTAAAACCAATAACATATAACATTTTAACGAATAACAAAAAGTTCAAAACTTACCTTATAGCGGCTTGTGCAGCGGCAACTCTTGCTATTGGGACTCTAAATGGAGAGCAACTAACATAGTCCAAACCGGTTTTGTAGCAAAATTCAATAGAACTTGGCTCACCGCCATGCTCTCCGCAAATACCGACTTTCAGATTTGGTTTTGTGCTTCTGCCTTTTTCGGTTCCCATTTTAACCAATTGTCCAACGCCTTCCTGATCTAAAACATCAAAAGGATCAACAGTTAAAATTCCTTTTTTAATGTATATAGGTAAAAATTTACCGGCATCGTCACGAGAATATCCAAAGGTCATTTGGGTTAAATCGTTGGTGCCAAAAGAGAAAAATTCGGCACGTTGTGCAATTAAATCGGCTGTTAAAGCGGCTCTTGGAATTTCAATCATGGTACCAACCAAATAATGAATGGTGTCATTTCTTTCTTCAAATACTTTGTTTGCGGTGGCTCTAATGATATTTTCTTGCGCAACATACTCTTTAAGCGTGCCAATTAACGGCACCATAATTTCTGGAACGGCTTTAATTCCTTTGGCTTTTAAATTTAAGGCAGCTTCAATAATTGCCCTTGTTTGCATTTCAGTAATTTCTGGATACGTATTTCCCAATCGGCAGCCTCTATGACCTAACATCGGATTGAACTCTGCCAATTCTGCCACTTTGTTTATGATGACTTCTAAAGAAACCTTCATTTCTTCGGCAAGCTCCTTTTGTTGATTTATTTCATGAGGCACAAATTCGTGTAAAGGCGGGTCTAACAAACGGATTGTAACTGGTAATCCTTGCATAGCTTCAAAAATCCCCTCAAAATCTGTCCGTTGCATTGGGAGCAGTTTTACCAATGCGGCTTTTCTTCCTTCCTCATTTTCAGATAAAATCATTTCGCGCATGGCTTTGATGCGGTCTTCAAGAAAAAACATATGCTCCGTTCTTGTTAAGCCAATTCCCTGCGCCCCGAAATTACGTGCAATTTTTGCGTCTTTTGGCGTATCAGCATTTGTTCTGACTTTCATGGTTGCAAATTTATCGGCCAAAATCATAATTTCAGCAAATTCACCGCATAATTCAGGTTCAACAGTTGCTAATTTTCCTTCATAAATATTCCCCAATGAACCATTTAATGAAATCCAGTCGCCTTCTTTGTAAATTTTGCCATTAATACCCATGGTGCGGCTTTTATAATCAATTTTTAAAGCGCCAACGCCAGAAATGCAGCATTTTCCCATACCGCGTGCAACAACTGCCGCGTGGGAAGTTATACCGCCACGTGCTGTTAAAATTCCTTTTGCAATATTCATGCCTTCCAAATCTTCGGGAGAAGTTTCAATACGTGCCAATATGGTATTTTTATATTTGTGCGCCTCATCTGCAAAGAAAACCAACTGACCGCACGCTGCACCAGGTGAAGCGGGCAATCCTTGCGCAATGACTGTTGCTTTTTTAAGGGCTTTGGGATCAAAAATGGGGTGTAGTAATTCATCCAATTTGTTTGGTACAATACGTAGTAGTGTTTCTTTTTCTGTAATCAAACCCGCTTTTAATAAGTCCATGGCAATTTTCACCATAGCAACGCCTGTACGTTTACCATTTCTTGTTTGAAGCATCCAAAGTTTGCCTTCCTGAATGGTAAACTCCATATCTTGCATATCAAGGTAATGGTCTTCAAGTTTTTGTTGATATGTATTAAGTTCTTTATAAATTTCAGGCATTAATTCTTCCAAGGAAGGATAATTTTCGATTCTGTCAGCTTCTTCGATTCTAGCCAATTTTGCCCAACCTATGGAACCTAACTTTGTAATTTGTTGCGGTGTTCTTGCTCCGGAAACCACATCTTCACCTTGAGCATTGATTAAATATTCCCCATTAAACTGATCTTCACCCGTAGCGGCATCACGCGTAAAACATACGCCTGTGCCCGACTGATTGCCCATATTTCCATAAACCATTGCTTGTACGCTTACTGCGGTTCCCCAGTCATCCGGGTAGCCGTGCATATTTCGATAATAAATAGCCCTGTCACCGTTCCAACTGTTAAAAACGGCAATAACGGCACCCCAAAGCTGGTCCCACGGATTTGTAGGAAAATCTTGGCCAGTGCGTTTTTTTACGGCATCTTTAAAAGCTGTTACAAGCATTTTTAAATCCTGCACCGTAAATTCAGTATCCAATTTAATGCCTCTTTTTTCTTTTAAATCCTCCATGATTTCTTCAAATGGATCAATGTCTTCTTTGGATTCTGGTTTCATTCCCATAACAACATCCCCGTACATTTGAATAAAACGGCGGTAAGAATCCCAAGCAAAACGTTCATTGTTCGTTTTTTTTGTTATTCCAACAACAGCATCATCATTTAATCCTAAATTTAAAACCGTATCCATCATTCCTGGCATGGAAGCTCTTGCGCCTGAACGGACAGAAAGTAATAAAGGGTTTTCTTTGTCGCCAAATTTAGTGCCCATTATTTTTTCAATATTTTCTATGGATTCTTCAACTTCAGTAATAATTAAATTTATGATGGCCTCTTTTCCCAACAGATTATATTCCGAACAAACTTCTGTAGTGATCGTAAAGCCTGGAGGAACAGGAATTCCAATTAAACTCATTTCTGCAAGGTTGGCCCCTTTGCCACCCAGAAGATTTTTCATTTTACTGTTTCCGTCAGCAGTGCTGTTTCCAAATTTAAAGACCCTTTTTTTGACTTTTTCCATTGATTCCATGAGAATGTAATTTAAAATTAATGATCTGTTATTAAAATGAGGTTTACACAAAATTAAATGCTAAAGTTATTATTTTTAATGATTTATATCATTTTATGATATATAAGCATTTGGTTTTAAGTTCTCTAAAATTTTTAACAAGTACTAAACA
>JAUSOJ010000325.1 GCA_030656195.1 Lutibacter sp. | reverse complement strand
AAAATGAAAAATCCGGATGCTTTTATTTTGGCGGAAGTTTACAATCCTGACCAATATCGAGATTATATTCGCCTTGGAAAAATGGATTATTTATATGATAAAGTTGCATTGTATGACACCATTAAAAATATTATGCAAGGTCGTGGGTTAACCGATAATTTGCCTAAAATTCAAAGTGATTTGGCCGATATTGAACACAATATGTTGCATTTTTTAGAGAATCATGACGAACAGCGTATTGCAAGCAGCGGTTTTGCGGGTGCTGCAGCATTGGGAAAACCGGCAATGGTGGTCTCTGCAACCATAAGCACGGCGCCTACAATGGTTTATTTCGGACAGGAAGTTGGTGAGCCGGGTAATGAAAATGCAGGTTTCGGAACACCAACACGCACCTCAATTTTTGATTATATAGGCGTACCAAATCATCAGAAATGGATGAATAACGGGAAATTTGACGGAGGCCAATTAACTGTTGAACAAAAAGAACTTCGTGATTTTTATAAGCGATTGCTGAATTTCACCTTAAAAAGTGATGCTTTAATGGGTAATTATCAAGAAATTCATAGTTACAACAGAGCGCAATTAAATAATTATAACCATCGTTTATTTTCGTTTGTGAGATGGTCAAATGATGAAAAGTTGATTATTATTTCCAATTTTGACGCTAAAGAAAGTTATGAGTTGGAATTGAAATTGCCAAAAGAAATTATAGCAGCGTGGAATTTAAAAGCTACGCAATATCATTTAATTGACCAATTGTACGGAACGCAAAAGGCTGATTTAAAAATTGAAAATGGCGAAGGCACCATCAAATTTAAACTTGGTCCTTTAGCTTCATATATTTTTAAAGTTCAAGAAAATTAAATGTATTCCATTTTATGGATTAAGCAGTTTTGGAAGCAAAGTTCACAAACAAAATCAACCATAAAATTTAACGAATAACACCTAACAATTAAAGCAAGATAAGGAGTTTAAAATAAACGCCTTATCTTGCTGTATACAACGAAATCGTTTTAGTGAATATTATGCGGTTTCGTTGGCGGAAAATGCATTTAAAAGTAACTTTGTACTATATTTTTTCACCCATGAATGAACCCATAAAAAAGATAGCAGTTTTAACGTCGGGAGGCGATGCACCTGGTATGAATGCTGCAATTAGAGCTGTTGTAAGAGCCTGCACTTATTATAGAATTGAGTGTGTTGGCGTTTACAGAGGTTATCAAGGTTTGATTGAAGGCGATTTTGAATTGCTTTCCGCACGCCACGTTAGCAATATTATCAACAAAGGAGGCACTATTTTAAAATCTGCACGATCCAACGAGTTTAGAACGGTAGAAGGAAGAGCAAAGGCATATAACAGTTTAAAAGAAGCCGGTATCGGTGCTTTGATTGTCATTGGCGGCGATGGTACTTTTACAGGAGGTCTAAGATTTATTGAAGAGTTTAATTTTCCGATTGTTGGAATTCCCGGAACTATCGACAATGATATTTACGGAACAGACAATACGATTGGATATGACACTGCGCTAAACACCGTTGTGGAAGCAATTGATAAAATTCGCGATACCGCAAGTTCCCATAACCGATTGTTTTTTATTGAAGTGATGGGACGTGATGCAGGTTTTATCGCATTAAATTCAGGAATTGGAGCAGGTGCCGAGGAAATCTTGATCCCTGAAAAGGATTTGGGATTGGACAGGTTGGTGGAGTCTCTTAAAAACAGTAAAGAAAAAGGAAAAACAAGCAGTATTATTGTGGTTTCCGAAGGCGATAAAATAGGCAAAAGCGTATTTGAATTGGCCGATTATATCAACGAAAATTTTCCTTATTACGATATCAGGGTTTCTGTTTTAGGACATATGCAGCGAGGCGGTTCGCCAAGTTGTTTTGACCGTGTTTTGGCAAGCAGGTTAGGTGTTGCGGCAGTAGAAGCTTTATTAGACAAGTCAACAGGTATTATGGTTGGTGTCACAAACAATCAAGTAACGAAAGTCGATTTGGATAAAGCCATAAAAATGAATAACGATATTAGCCTGGAACTGCTTAAAGTTGCAGAAATAACTTCAATATAAAATCAATAAAAAAATTAGTATAAATTAAAAAAATAAAAGATTATGTCAACAATTAAATTAGGAATTAACGGGTTTGGAAGAATAGGAAGAATTGCTTTTAGAGTAGCAGTGGCCAGACCGAATGTAGAAGTGGTAGGAATAAATGATTTGTTAGATGTAGATCATTTGGCTTATTTATTAAAGTATGATTCAGTTCACGGCAGATTTGATGGTGATGTTGAAGTAAAAAACGGAAACTTAGTAGTTAACGGAAAAGAAATCAGAATTACTGCCGAACGCAATCCTGAAGATTTAAAATGGGGTGAAGTAGGAGCAGAGATTATTTTGGACTGTACAGGAATTTTTACCAGTTTGGAAGGTGCTCAAAAACACATTACTGCAGGCGCTAAAAAAGTGGCCATTTCAGCACCATCTGCTGATGCACCAATGTTTGTGATGGGTGTAAACCACAAAAAAATTACCGCTGCCAATACCATCGTTTCAAACGCATCTTGCACCACCAACTGTTTGGCGCCTTTGGCCAAAGTTATTCAAGACAAATTTGGAATTATTGAAGGATTAATGACTACCATTCACGCAACAACTGCAACGCAATTAACCGTTGACGGTCCGTCGAAAAAAGACTGGAGAGGCGGCAGAAGTGCTTTAATCAACATCATTCCTTCATCAACAGGCGCAGCTAAAGCTGTAGGAAAAGTAATCCCTGAATTGAACGGAAAACTTACCGGAATGTCTTTCAGAATTCCAACTGCTGATGTGTCAGTTGTTGATTTAACAGTTAGAACTGAAAAACCAGCAACGATGGAAGAAGTGAAAGCTGCTTTAAAATATGCTTCTGAAAATGAATTAAAAGGCATTTTAGGGTATACTGATGAAGCGGTAGTTTCGCAAGATTTTGTATCTGAACCAAGAACTTGTGTTTTTGATGCTGAAGCAAGTATTGCTTTGAACGATAATTTCTTTAAATTAGTGGCGTGGTATGACAATGAGTTTGGTTACTCAACTAAAATGGTTGATTTGGCTGAATACATTTATTCCGTTAAATAAGAAATAACAGTATAAAAATAAAAAAAATGATTCTAATAGCAGATGGAGGTTCAACAAAGGCCGACTGGATTTTACTGGATAAAGAAGGAAATCAGGTATTTAAAACAAGAACCGAAGGATTAAATCCGGAGATCTTGTCTGCCGATTTACTAAAAGCCAGAATTCAGGCCAATGAGGAAATCACCAGTCACAAAGACAAAGTGACTGAGGTTTATTTTTATGGTGCCGGATGCGGAACAGAGAGATTGACATCGCTTTTGAAATCTATATTTGAATCATTTTTTAAAAATGCTGAAATTGTTGTTAAAGAAGATACTTTTGCGGCCGTTTATGCCGTAACCACAAAACCTGGACTTGTTTGTATTTTGGGTACAGGATCAAACAGTTGTTATTTTGACGGAAAGAATGTGGATGTCAGGGTTCCTTCATTGGGCTATATCTTAATGGATGAAGCCAGCGGCAATTATTTCGGCAAAAAATTAATACGGGATTATTATTACGATAAAATGCCTAAAACGATTGCAAAACTGTTTGAAGCGCAATTCGATTTGGATGCCGATGTTATCAAAAGAAATATTTATAAAGAACAAAATCCGAATGCTTATTTAGCGCATTTTGCTGAATTCATTTTTAAAAACGACCGCACGCCTTATTTTAATAAAGTGTTGCAAAAGGGCATTAAGGAATTTTTTGTCAATAGAATATTGCCTTATCAGGAATCAGCCAATGTTCCTATTCATTTTGTAGGTTCAATAGCCTTCTTTTCCCAAGATATTATAAACGATGTAGCACGTTATTACATGGTTGAAATTGGTAAAATAATCAGAAGGCCAATTGATGGTTTAATTGAATATCACAGAGAAAAAATAAAATTAAAGAAGGTTTAACAATCTTTCTAAAGCCATACCACGAGATCCTTTAATAAGGATCGTGGCATTGTTAATGTTTGAATAATTAGTTGAATTTTTGAAAGATTCATAACTTTCAGAAACAAAGGCATTTTTTGCACCAGTTGCGGAAAATGCTTTTCCTATTAAAAAAACCTTCGAAAAGTGATAGGAAGCCACCAAATTGGCAATCTTTTCATGTTCTGCCAAGCTGTCTTTTCCCAACTCAAACATATCGCCTAAAAAAACCACTTTATTTTCATCCTTTAATTGCGCGAAATTTTCGAGCGCTGCCTGCATACTGCTCGGATTTGCATTGTAGGCATCCATAATTATTTTATTGCTGCCTTTCTGAATAATTTGAGAGCGGTTATTTGTTGGGATATAGCTTTCAATAGCCATTTTAATATCGGTTTCAGCAACATTAAAATGATTGCCAACGGCAACGGCAACCGCAATATTGTTGTAATTGTACTTTCCTATAAGGTTGCTTTCAATCATTGTGTTTTTGAATTGCACTTTTACAAAAGGATTGGCCTCCATAAATTTAATGACATTGTTGTTAAATTCGATGGCATTGATGCCCGCCGATTGTTTTACCTGCAGTTCGTCATCGGTATTTATAAAAACAGTTTTGTTTTTCAATCTTAAAAAATCATACAATTCCGATTTGGCTTTAACCACGCCTTCAAAACCTCCAAATCCTTCTAAATGTGCTTTTCCAAAATTGGTGATTAAACCAAAATCGGGTTCGGCAATGCTGCATAAAAATGCAATTTCTTTTAAATGATTTGCGCCCATTTCAACAATGCCTATTTCTGTTTTTGGCGTCATGGATAACAGCGTAAGCGGCACGCCAATATGGTTGTTTAAATTGCCTGTGGTTGCTGCAGTGAGATATTTTTTGGACAAAACAGCATTGATCAATTCTTTGGTGGTGGTTTTTCCGTTGCTTCCCGTTAGTGAAATAATAGGAATGGTAAGTTGTTTTCTATGAAAATTTGCCAGTTTTTGAAGCGTTTCTAAAACATTTTCCACCAAAAAGGCATTGG
Organism: Lutibacter sp.; assembly: GCA_030656195.1. GTDB lineage: Bacteria > Bacteroidota > Bacteroidia > Flavobacteriales > Flavobacteriaceae > Lutibacter. Next base: position 869 of record JAUSOJ010000325.1, on the reverse strand, counting down.
GGCTGGTTTTGTATTTTTCTTCATCAATTACCACATAATTTGCCCCGCTTTTTAGCGCTTCTTCAGCAAATTCATTTCCATTGAAATTATCGCCTTTCAGGCAAAAAAACATGCTGCCTTTTCTTATTTTACGCGTGTCGGTATCCACCAAATAAGTTTGACTGTATAACTGATATAATTGTGCAATATTCATGTATTATCTATAAAAAAGCCTCACTGAATTTCAGTGAGGCTTGGGTTTATCTTAAAAATAGTTTTAATACCTAACTTTGGTTGTTGTCGGTTTTCTTTTTTTATAGGTCATTGGACCAATTCTGTCAGATGCGCATCTAAAACCAATATAGTTGGTTGCCATATATTCCGGTAAATGTCTGCGTTGTGAAGGATCTAACCAATATTCCATATCTTTCCATGAACCGCCTTTGTAAACACGCGATATATCGCTTATTAAAGTGGTTCTTTTTTCAACATCATATTCTTGCATCAATAAGCCGCTTTCGCCAATTACCCGAGGTTTTATTGGTGAATTGTACATACGGGGTTTGGTTTCTAACTCGTCCTCATTTTTATTGTACATTTTTGTTGAAGCCAAATCACCATCTTTTACGTCAACATTATATGCTTTCTCATAATTATTTCTCATATAAGCATCACGCTTGGTAATTGGCTGGTATTTAACGCTTCCAGGCAATTCTTTAGGCACTATTCTGCCATTGTCTAAGGTGTCATATTGAACAGAAAGATCATTTGCAATCACAACATTTCCTTCGGCATCAATCATTTTCTTTGTAAAAATATTTCCCCTGAAATAGTTGAAGTCATTTGCTTCATTATCAATAATTGGTCGGTAAACATCCGCAACCCATTCC
>JAUSOJ010000324.1 GCA_030656195.1 Lutibacter sp. | reverse complement strand
CAAATTTAATTAATAAACTGAATGTTAGGTTTTTACCAATTTCCGAATGCCAGTTTGCGCCCATTTGCCCGCGGCCGGCCGATTGATAATTCGCTGATACAACCGTATAACTTTCTAACTCTTTTTCAACAGCCAGCTTCTTCAAGTATAAATTTGTAGATTCAATGGCATTAAGTTTGATAATATTCATTTGTATAGATTATTTTAGCAAAGTTACTTTAAGCACATTATGTTGTAAAAAAATAATAACTTTGCACAAAACTAAAAAAAAATTAATGGCAAAAAAAAATAATAACGCAGACGACCTTATTGTAGCAATTTTAAAAGCGATAGATGATGTTAAAGGAGTAAACGTTCAAATTTTAGATTTGAGGGAAATTGATAATACCGTTTGTGATTATTTTATTACCTGCACAGGAACTTCAAACACCCACGTAAATGCAATTTCAGGCATTATACAAAAACAAGTGAGCAAAACAACAAAAGAAAAACCTTGGCACGTTGAAGGTGAAGGCGTTGCTGAATGGATTTTATTGGATTATGTAGATATTGTTGTACACGTATTTCAAAAACATATTCGTGAATATTACGATATTGAACGATTATGGGGTGATGCAAAAATTACCAAAATTGCTGCATCAAATTAAATTTTACAATTAATTGAAAAAATATAATGACTCAAAATACTAAAAATACGCCGAATAATAAAGGCATTAAACCACCTAAATTTAATTTTTATTGGATTTATGGCGGTATTTTCGTTCTATTTCTTGTGTATCAATTTTTTAGCGCTGGAGATTTATCTTCAAAAAATTTGAGCCAGAATGAATTTAAAACAATTTTGGTTGATAATGATATTTCAAGAATTGAAATTGTAAATAAAAATATTGCCAATATTTATATTAAAAAAGAAGCGCAAGACAAGGAAAAACATAAGAAAAATAAAACTTCCATGTACGCTGGCGATTCGCCAATGTATTCTTATTCCTTTGGCGATTTGCAAAATTTTGAGAATGAATTGCAGACAGCAAGAGTAGAGAAGCAGTTGGATTTTGATGTTAAAAATGAAGAACGAACCAATTTCTTTGAGCAAATACTGATGTACTTGCCTTTTATCTTTTTAATTGGTTTGTGGATTTATTTTATGAGAAGAATGTCGGGAGGCGGCGCAGGAGGCGGAGGCGGACAAATATTCAGCATTGGGAAATCCAAAGCGAAATTGTTTGACCAAGACCAAAAAGTAACTTCCTTTAAAGATGTTGCTGGTTTAGAAGGGGCAAAAGAGGAAATTCAAGAAATTGTGGACTTCTTAAAAAGTCCGGACAAATATACTTCCCTAGGTGGAAAAATTCCGAAAGGAGCCTTATTGGTTGGCCCTCCTGGAACAGGTAAAACATTATTGGCAAAAGCGGTAGCTGGCGAGGCGGGCGTTCCGTTTTTCTCACTTTCAGGATCTGATTTCGTTGAAATGTTTGTAGGTGTTGGTGCTTCCCGTGTGAGAGATTTGTTTAAACAGGCACAACTAAAATCGCCTTCAATCATATTTATTGATGAAATTGATGCAGTTGGAAGATCACGTGGAAAAAACAATGTTACAGGTGGAAATGATGAAAGAGAAAACACGTTGAATCAGTTACTGACAGAAATGGACGGTTTTGGAACCGACACCAACGTTATTGTAATTGCTGCAACAAACCGTGCTGATGTATTAGACAAAGCATTGTTGAGAGCTGGACGATTTGACCGTCAGATTTATGTTGATTTGCCAAATTTAAATGAAAGAGAAGCTATTTTTAAAGTGCATATCAAGCCGCTAAAACTTCATAAAGATGTGGATATCAAATTTTTATCACAACAAACCCCTGGATTTTCAGGAGCCGATATTGCAAATTTATGTAATGAAGCCGCTTTAATAGCAGCAAGAAAAAGTAAAAAAGCAGTGCATCATCAAGATTTTCTGGATGCAGTGGACAGAATAGTAGGTGGATTAGAGAAAAAAAATAAATTGATTTCACCTAGAGAAAAGAAAACAATTGCTTTCCATGAGGCTGGCCACGCAACTGCAAGCTGGATGTTGGAGCACGCTGCGCCACTTGTAAAAGTGACTATTGTGCCAAGAGGACAATCATTGGGTGCCGCCTGGTATTTGCCGGAAGAACGCCAAATTGTGCAATCGGAACAAATGTTGGATGAAATGTGTGCAACACTTGCAGGAAGAGCCGCAGAAAAATTGATGTTCGACAAAATATCTACAGGCGCTTTAAATGATCTTGAGAAAGTGACCAGACAAGCAAGGGCCATGGTAACCATATATGGCTTAAATGAAAAAATAGGAAACTTAACTTATTACGATTCGTCAGGGCAATCCGATTATAATTTCACGAAACCATACAGTGAAGATACTGCCCAAATTATTGATAAAGAAATTTCAAAAATAATTGAAGAACAGTACCAAAGAGCCATTCAAATTTTGAGCGAGAATAAAGATAAGCTTATTACTTTGGCAGAAAAATTATTGGAAAAAGAAGTGATCTTCAAAACGGATTTGGAAATTATTTTTGGAAAAAGAGCTTTTGAAAATGAGTATGCGCAATTGATTGTTGAAGAAGTGGCCGAAGAAACCATAGATGAAACAAATATTGAAAATTCAGTAGAAACACAAGAGTAAATTGCCAACTTTTTTATATTTTTGAATTTATTCAATATAAATAATGGATTTTTTCAAAAAGTTATTTAATTCCCCTAAACAAAAAGAAACTCTAGACGAAGATTTAGAGTTTCAGGACTTGCCAATTGATCAGATTTTTGTTAAAAATTTCATCAAAAATAAAGGCAAGTTTTTGTATTGCACCACTTTACAGGAAGTCACATTGAATTTATCCAAAATAATTCAGGAGAATTCATGGACAACCATAAGTTGCAACGATTATGATTTATTGAAACTTGTGAAAGCAATTAAAGTTGAAACCACCGAGGAATTAAATAAAAAAACGCCTTTTTTTTTAAGCTGTGAACATCTCATTGCTGAAAATGGGAGTATTTTATTCTCTTCAAACCAACTCAAAGAACATAAAATTGCTGAATTATCAGAAAATTTTATCGTTTATGGCACCACAAGTCAATTGGTAAATACAAAAGGAGAAAGTTTAACCGGAATTAAAACTCGCTATCAAGGAAATATTCCAAGCAATATTAGCGCAGTAAACAATTTTAATATAGATGCCATTGAAGAAGATTTCATGAGTTATGGCAACACAAATTCAAAAAACCTATATTTGCTGTTGTTTGAAGACCTATAAATTATGAAACTAATTGTTAAGCGCACATTATCAGGCCTTGTTTTTGTTAGTGTTTTAATATTTTCCATTTTATTCAGTAAAATATCCTTTATTTTTGTTTTTTTTATTTCCATGCTGTTTTGTTTGTATGAGTTTAAAAAAATGATTCAGTTAAAAAGTATATTTCCATATATTATTGGAACCCTTCTATTTGTTTTTGGAAACATTTTAAATGTTGATGATGTTCCTGCCCGAATTATATTTGAGTATGTGGGCGTCTTGCTTTTTTTAACGATTTTCATCACCTTTGCTTCCATTCTATTTGCAAAAAAGGAAGAAGTTGTCAGCCATTTAGGCAAAATTTTTCTCACCATTATATACATTGTTGTTCCGTTTACTTTAATTGTGCAAATACCCTTTTTAAACGCTTCATTTAATTATGTGAACACCACTATTTTAGGCGTATTTATTCTAATTTGGACAAGTGACACTTTCGCTTTTTTGGTAGGGAAGAATTTTGGGAAACATAAACTATTAAAACGCATTTCACCAAATAAAACCATAGAAGGTTTTATTGGAGGTATGGTTTTTACTTTTTTGGCGAGTCTCGTTTTAGCGAATCAGTTTACATCCCTTACCCAAAAACAATGGCTTGTTATTGCAGGGATTGTTAGTATCTTTGGGGTGCTGGGCGACTTAATAGAATCCATGTTTAAAAGACAGGCAGGCGTAAAAGACAGCAGCAACTTTATTCCTGGACATGGCGGATTTTTAGACAGATTTGACAGTGTTATTTTTGCTGCACCATTTATATTTATTTATTTACAATTAGTTCATTAGTTATGTTCCATAAAGAAGGTTTTAAAATAATAATCATTACTGCTTTTATTGTAGGTTTAGGCATCTTGGCCATTGACAAGTTTGTTGAATTGATATGGCTAAACAAACTGTTATCGCTGCTGGTTCTTGGTTTTTATATATTGATATTACAATTTTTCAGAAATCCAAAAAGAAATACAATCATAAATGATGCCCATATTATTGCGCCTGTTGATGGTAAAGTGGTTGTGATAGAAGAAGTTTTCGAAAAAGAATATTTTAAGGAAAAAAGAATGCAAGTTTCCATATTTATGTCACCCATAAATGTTCATGTAACAAGATATCCTATTGGCGGAGAAGTTGTATTCAGTAAATATCATCCAGGAAAATATTTGGTTGCATGGCATCCAAAATCATCCGAAGACAATGAAAGAACCACTGTGGTAATCGCAAATAAAACTGCAGGAGAAATATTGTATAGACAAGTTGCCGGCGCGCTTGCCAGACGCATTGTAAACTACGCAAAACCGCAAATGCAGGTTGTACAGGGAAGCGATGCAGGATTTATAAAATTTGGTTCAAGGGTTGATATTTTTTTACCCTTAAATGCGGTAATCAAGGTAAATTTGAATGATCGCGTTAAAGGCGGGGAACAAATCATTGCAACACTGTAGCTTTGTTAAAACACATCGTTATGACAAAAAAATTGGACATTGCTTTTGCAGAAGCGTACGAAATTTCATCTGCCACAAGCATTAAACTTCCGCCAGATGTGATGCTGCAATTATACGCCTATTATAAGCAGGCAACAAAAGGGAGCAAATATAAGCATCCTTCTGGAAATGTAGAATTGAGAAATGCTTTTAAATTAAATGCGTGGTTTCAGGTAAGCAAAATTAGCGAGGATGAAGCGAAAAAAGAATATATTGAGCTCGTTAATAAATATTTAAAAAACCATTAATCAACCAAATTGAACGTTTAAATCATAGAAGTCATCCAACAACAAACATAGAATCCAAGAATCCAAGAACTCTAACCAATTACGCCATTATGAAAAAAATATATTTATTGGTACTATTATTCATAACAGTGACAGTTGTTATTTCTTGTAAAAAAAATGTTAAAGTTGAAAACCCGCTAAATGCTAAAATGTACACCGTGCTGGCTGATTCAACAATAATAAGTTGGACAGCATATAAAACAACTGCTAAAGTTCCGGTTAAAGGTCAGTTTTCTGAATTAATCATTGAAAATGCAAAAAAAGATTCTACAATGTTAGGTGCATTGAACGGATTAAAATTTAAAATACCCGTAAATAGTTTATTTACAAATGACACCTTAAGAGACGGGAAATTAAAAAAATTCTTTTTTGGTTCGATGCAAAATACCAACTTCATTAAAGGCGTTTTGCATATGAATAATGAAAATACCAGCATGGTCGAATTGACTATGAATGGCATTACAAGAGAATTGCCCATTGCTTATATTGTAACCGATCAAAAGGTGACCATTGTAGGGAATATGGAATTAGACAATTGGCAGGCTAAGGCCGCGTTAGAGGCTTTAAATTTGGTTTGCAAGGATTTGCATACTGGAGATGATGGCATCTCAAAAACGTGGAGTGATGTTAAAATTGAGGTAATTATTGTTTTAAATAATGAATAAAAATTGGACAAATAGAAACCTAAGTGTTTTATAATAGTCCAATTTTGATAAGATATCAAAAAAAAGCCTGCAATGCAGGCTTTTTTTTAATAATCTAATTGTCTCAGAAAATCTAATTTGGCTTTCCAAACATCTAATTTTTCCTTATAAACATTGATTTGATTTCTCACATTGATCACCAAAGGATTGTCATCAGAAACATTGGAAATAAAACCAATATTGTTTTCCAGTTGCTGAATTTCTTTAAAAGTTTCTTCCATTTTTCGACGCACGAAAAGCTGTTCTGAATCTAATTTTCGATAATTTTTTTGTTCGATATAGCTATTTACCAAGTTTTCAAACTTAATCATTTCAATACTTTGCTTATCGATGGCATTTTCTTCAACAATTTTGTCCAATAATTTATTGAACTTCACTTCAATATGCTTCATTTCTTGAGGAACCCTGCCCATTTCACGCCATTTTTTTACATATTCTTTTAGCGTATTTATGGTAATCTCAGTTTTGCTTTCAATAGCTACTTTAATTTCTGTTAAAAGTTCTTTCTTTTTACCGAAAACATCCAACTCTAATTTT
>JAUSOJ010000323.1 GCA_030656195.1 Lutibacter sp. | reverse complement strand
AAAATTTATTATAATTTGCAAACCATTTTGGCAAAACAGATTTAAACATAAAAAAGGCAACCACTAAATTTGGCGCAAAAGCCCACAAAAAGTTAAGGTTTTTATAGGTTGCGGTATGACTGGTGGCGAACCAAAGCAATAACACCACAACGCCAACAACGCCGGTCATAAAATACAGGGCAAAATCGAGCCATTTGGTTCTTTTTTTTGCCGTATAATCTAGATATGTTTTATAAATAAAAAACAGACTTATCAATAAAAAGACGATAATAGGCTGGAATACGGAAAAAGGCTGAGGCTGTTTCACTTCATTTAAGACATTATTTGCGGCTTTTACCAATGGAATATTTTTACCTTCAACATTGATGGTGGCATTGTTAAAGCCTAAATAAATATAATCGGGTAAAAATTTAAATTCGGCAGCAGTTGCTGGTCTGTCAATCACAGATCCCAAGGCCAAATCGATCCCGAATTTTCCCCATTTAAATTCTTCGGCAGTGTAATCGGCAATTAAATCCCGATGCGATTTCTGGTCAGTAATATGGTTGTTGTTAAAAGTTACTTTGTCTTTTAAAACAGCTTTAATCACTTCTTCAATTTTTGTGGAGCAATTGTCGTAAAAGAAATCATACTGATAAGACATATTTTCCGGTTTCGCATTGTTTTCCAAAAAATCATAAACTGCCTGAACATCAGCATCATCCAAATCCAGTTCCTGGGTTTTCACCCAACGATTTTCATAATTAAACTGTTGTAAAAAATAACCATAACGCGTGGTTGAAAGCTGATAAATCAACTTTCCTTTGGCAAAATTTAAATAGAAATTAGGTTTGTTAAAATCGAAAGTGCCATAATTATAAATTTTATCCAGTTTCAAAAGCGGGTCGTAAACCCTAAAAGCACTATGGCCAAAAGCACTGTACAAGTCGGTTCCCGGTCCGCAGGTAACAACGCTTACCGTTGCTTCTGAAGATAATTTTTGTTGTGCCGTAAGTTGAAAACAACTAATAAGGAGTATGAAAATGAAGTGAATTTTTTTGCTCATTTTGTTGAAAAACAAATAGTTAAAAATTTATTTGATTCTTATTGGCTTTTTTATCCGAAATAAGTTGAAAAGCAAATAATTTATATTTTTAAGATTCTTAAATAAAAAAGCGAATGTAAAAAAACTTTAGAAGTTAAACTTTAAATTTAGGAAATATTATGGTTAATAAATTCGAAAACACGTTTTTCGCTCCACAACAAATCTTTGCCGAACAGGGCAGAATTAAATCCAACGTGACCACCGAATTTAGGTGTTTCAAAATACACTTTTTGATGATTTTCGGCTTCATAAAAAGGAAAACAACTTTCCGATAAAAAACTGTCGTCCAACGCATTAATAAGGAGCGTGGGTTTTTGAATATCAGGAATAAATTGTTTGCTGCTGTTTGTTACCCAATAATCTTCGGCATTTTTATAGCCAAATAATGGCGCTGTGACGGCATTGTCAAAATCTTTAAAGGTTTTGGCACTTTCAATAACTTCTTTGTTGAGATTGGCTTCCGGGAATTTATTTAATTTCAGAAGCGCTTTTTCTTTGAGCGTTTTCATAAACATATTTTGATATAATAAGTTATGAAGGCTTTCCAAAGCATTGGCAGATCCTCCTAAATCGCAGGGAACGGATATTGCGGCGGCACCTTTAACTTCATCCGGCAAATTTTTGGAAGTTCCCATATATTTTAACGCGATATTTCCGCCCATACTGTAGCCCAATATAAAAATATTTCGGTATTTGTTTAGCGATAATAAATAGTTGATGGCCAAATCAACATCATCCGTTTTTCCGCTATGATAGGAGTAAGGTTTGCTGTTGTCATCGCCACCACAACCCCTGAAATTAAGTGCTGCTCCATCTATATTTTGTGAATTCAGAAAATTAAGCACCGAAATAATATATTTGGATTGAGAACTTCCTTCCAAACCGTGCAAAGCCAAAACTGCAGTTTCTGATCCAACTGAAGAAATGTCCAAATCGATGAAATCATTGTCAATTGTTATTATTCGCGCTCTGGAATATTGAATGTTATCAACAAAAAACAACGTTTTATAAGCGGTGTTAAAATGGTTATTTCTGAATAAAACTGCTGGTTTATAGGTTGATTTTATATGTGGCATTTAGCAATTTATTAAAAAGTTATATTGAATTAAAGTTTACTAAAAAACAATGATTAAATTTACGAAAAATAAAAACAACGATGCTGAAAAAACACATTCCCAATTTATTGACGCTGCTTAACTTACTTTCAGGGACCATTGCGGTGTATTTTGCGGTTAAAGAAGCATTGGTTATCGCGGCAGCTTTTGTTTTTTTAGGGATATTTTTTGATTTTTTCGACGGATTTGCAGCGAGATTGTTTAAAGTGCAGGGAGAATTGGGAAAACAATTGGATTCTTTGGCAGATGTGGTTACCAGTGGGGTAGTGCCTGGAATTGTGCTTTTTCAGCTGATTTCCAGATCGATTGAAAATGAAACTTGGGAAAATGCCGTTAAATCGATTTTAAAATTAGGAAACGAACATTATTTTACAAGCACTTTCTTTATTTCCTTAATTGGTTTGTTGTTTACGCTTGGCGCCGCCTACCGATTGGCAAAATTTAACATTGATGAACGCCAGACAAGTTCTTTTATTGGGTTGCCAACACCAGCTGCAGCTTTGGTGGTTATGTCTTTGCCGTTAATTTTGAACTACAGTAACAATGAATTTGCAACGACAATTATTCAAAATGTTTGGTTTTTAGTAGGATTGGCCATACTTCTTTGTTATTTAATGAATGCGGAAATCCCGTTATTCTCCTTAAAATTTAAAGATTACAGTTGGAAAAAGAATAAAATAAAGTACTTGTTTATTTTATTTACGGCCATTTTAAGTGTTCTGTTTCAATTTATAGCAATTCCAATCGTGATATTGCTGTATGTTTTGATGTCAACCGTTGAAAATAAGCTGCAAAAAAAAAATGCAGCTTAAAATTTTCTCCTTTTTAATTCAAAATCTTTTCCTAAATAAACACGTCTAACTGTTTCGTCTTCGGCAAGTTCTTGTGGCGTTCCTTCTTTTAGAATTCCGCCTTCAAACATTAAGTAAGTTTTATCAGTAATGGCAAGTGTTTCCTGAACATTATGGTCGGTTATTAAAATGCCAATATTTCTGTCTTTTAAATGCGCCACAATATTTTGAATGTCCTCAACAGCAATAGGGTCAACGCCTGCAAAAGGTTCATCCAATAAAATAAATTTAGGATCGGAGGCCAAAGCTCTCGCTATTTCTGTTCTTCTTCGTTCACCTCCCGAAAGTAAATCGCCTCTGTTTTTGCGTACATGATTCAAACCGAATTCATTCAATAAGGATTCCATTTTTTCCTTTTGATCAGCCTTCGACATATTTGAAAATTGCAATACAGATAAAATATTGTCTTCAACAGACAATTTTCTGAAAATTGAAGCTTCTTGCGACAAATATCCCACACCTTCTTGTGCTCTTTTGTACATCGGGAACTTGGTTATTTCCTGATTGTCCAAGTAAATTTTTCCTTCATTTGGCTGAATCATTCCAACAATCATATAAAATGAAGTGGTTTTCCCAGCGCCATTCGGACCTAATAAGCCAACAATTTCTCCTTGTTCCACCTGCAATGAAATTCCGTTCACAACATATTTGCTGCCGTATTTCTTTTTTATATTTTCTGCTCTTAATATCATTGTTGTTTATTTGAGTAATCGTTGAATTTTACTTTTTTAAATGTCAGTTCCCCCTTTGGGGGCTAGGGGGCTAAGTTCTTCCCAATATTCATAAGCCCTTCTTAAATGCGGAATTACAATGGTGCCGCCAACCAAAGTTGCTATTGATAGTGATTCCATTACTTTTTCTTTAGAAACGCCTGATTTAAAACATCCTTCTAAATGGTATTTGATGCAATCATCGCACCGTAAAACAGCAGAAGCCACCAAACCCAACAATTCTTTTGTTTGAACGTCCAGATGGCCTGCTTTGTATGCATTGGTGTCAATATTAAAAATTCTTTTGATGATTTTATTGTCATCAGCCAAAATTTTATCGTTCATTTTTGCGCGATAGGCATTAAATTCTTCTACTTGATTAGACATTTTTAAGTTCTTTTTTGCGTTCATTTTTTAAAACTACTTTCGATATAAATATACTTACTTCATATAAAAGAAGTATTGGAATTGCCACAATAATTTGGCTAATAATATCTGGCGGTGTAATAACTGCCGCTAAAATTAATACCAAAACCAAGGCATGTTTT
>JAUSOJ010000322.1 GCA_030656195.1 Lutibacter sp. | reverse complement strand
CGAATTTGAAATGTTGGTTTCTTTAAATGATGTTTTGCTTTTTTCATCTATTGAATATGAAAGAAAAGAAATAATAATAACCGATAACTTTATAAAATATAAAAAATTGGTGGTCGAATTGGTTCCTTCCGTCAACGAACTGAAAGAAGTTTTTATAGAAGGTTTAACAGGGAATTTGAATTACGACCTCAAAAAAGTACCAAATGACACGGTGAGAAAACATTCGTTTTTTTTGAAGCCGGGCGATTTGAAAAAAGCTTTGCCGCCCGATTTGAATGGGCCAAAAAAAGCGCCTTATGTTGGTGCTTTTCCTCCTGCAGCAGGTGGTGTGCCAATTCCAGATGCCCGATATGAAGCTGAACAAAGAATGAAACGAGAAATTTCCCGCAAAAAACAATTCCCTTCAAAAATAATAAAACAGTTTGGTTTGGCTTATTTTACTGATAAATTGCTTATTCCAGAAGATAAAATTGACCATTTTTTGGCCTATTGTGAAGACCGAAATATTATTAATGAATTTTACAAAAACAATTTGTTGGAAGTAATTCAAATTTTGAGGGAAGAAAGTAAAAGCTATCATGAAATTAAAGAGTAAAAATATATTTGTAACTATAGCAATTTTAATATTTGTTTATTCAAATTCATTAGCGCAAAATAAATTAGTTAAACTGGAAGGTACTGTTAAAAGTGACTCAATAGTTTTGCAAGACATTAACGTCATAAATTTAACCTCAAATTTAGGAACATCAAGTGATAAATACGGTAATTATACAATCTACGCATCCCTTGGAGACTCTATTCTGTTTTCTTCAATAGTTTACAGGCGACGTATTATTAAAATTTCAAAAAGTCATGTTGAAAATAAAACTCTTATAGTTTACCTAGAACAGGGTACAAATGAGTTAGATGAAGTTGAAATTAGACAAAAAATACGACTAAACTTAGGGAAAATTTCTGTACCAAAAGGAACTATTTTAGATAATGATAACATTGCCTTAAAGAAAGCACCGAATTCCAGAAAATTTACAGATCCAACGTATGGTAATTCTGGAGTTGATTTTGTTGAAATTTCTAAATTACTGACCAATTTGATATTTCAAAAAAGAAAAGCAAGGAAAGATGAAGAGAAGGATATTAAAAAACAAAAACAAATATTTCTTGAAAATATTTTTAAAAATGAAGGTATAGATTTCTTTACAGTTCACCTTAAAATCAAAGAAGAAGAAATTTATTTGTTTTTAGCTTATTGTGAAGATAATGGATTAAGCAACTTTTACAAAAGTGATGAATTTTTGATTAAAAATTTTATAATAAAACAGAGTAAAAATTACCATTCCCTCAAAAATTAATACATTTATGTAACCAAAATCACTCTTTTTTGGATTAATTTTTGTTTATTAGCCATCATATTTAACCCTTTATGCAATTAAAAAAAATTATTGTCATTTTATTGGTCCTTCCCTTGTTTGCTTTCACAATGCACAAATATTATGTGAGTTTATGTGAAATTGAATATCTTAAAGAAAAGCAATCCGTCCAAATAATTTTGGGTGTTTTTATAGATGATCTTGAGTTTACACTCAATAAAAACATCGGAAAACAATTAAATTTGGCCAGTAAAACAGAAGTTGAAAATGTTGATGACTACTATAAAAAGTACCTAAGTGAACATTTATTGGTCTCCGTTAACAGTAAAAATCAATCCTTCAAATATATAGGAAAAGAATATGACGGCGATATTGTGAGGTTTTACGTTGAAATATCAGGTATCAAGGAATTTAAATCTATTGAAATCACCAACAATATTTTAATTAATGAATTTCCCGACCAAAAGAATATCGTAAAAATCAAAGTGAAAGATTTCAATAAAACTTTTTATCTCAACAAATCAAATAATAAAAGTTTTTTAAAATTGTAATGATAAATTCAAAGCATCATTAAAAAATAATTAAATTGTGCCAACTATAAAAACCAAACCTATAAAATGAAAAAATTATTAGTTGCAGTGCTGTTAACTGTTTTCTCCACCTCCTTTTTCGCCCAAGAAGCTGAGCAAAAAACAACGACTAAAAAAGCACATTATAACGAAAGCAAATTTAAGCAATTACACGAAGAATTGCCTACGCCAAATAATGAACATAGAGCTTCCGGCGCACCCGGACACGAATATACGCAACAGCAAGTTGATTATAAAATGAACATTGTTCTGGATGAAGAGAACAATAAAATATTTGGTGAAGAAACCATCACTTATCATAACAATTCAAAAGATCATTTAGAATATTTATGGGTACAGTTAGACCAAAATATGCGTGCTCCGGATTCCAATACGCCTGAAATTAGCGGTGGCGGTCCAGATGTGATGTATTCACCTTCAAAATTTACAAAAACCTTTATGGGAAAACCTTTTCAAGGAGGTTTTAACATTGAATTTATAAAAGATGTCAACGGAAAAGAGGTCAGCTACCTGATTAACAAAACAATGATGCGAATCAATTTAGCAAAACCTTTGGCTTCGGGTGAAAAATATGTCTTCAAAATAAAATGGTGGTACAATATCAACGATTATTTTGTTGATCGAGGCCGCTCGGGCTATGAACCTTTTCCTGACGGCAATAATTTATACGTAATTGCGCAATTTTTTCCGCGAATGGCAGTGTACAACAATGTTGAAGGTTGGCAAAATTTACAATTTACAGGACGAAGTGAATTTGCTTTGGAATTTGGAAATTATGAGGTTACCATAACCACGCCAAAAGACCATATTTTAAACGCAACTGGTGTGCTTCAAAATCCGAAGGATGTGTTCACTTCAGCCCAACATAAAAGATACGAAGATTCAAAAACCGCCTTTGAAAATCCGGTTTTTATTGTAACGCCCGAAGAAGCTTTAGCCGCTGAAAAAGGAAGATCAAAAGAAACAAAAACCTGGAAATTTTATGCTGAAAATGTTAGAGATTTTGCATTTGCTTCCTCAAGAAAATTAATATGGGATGCAATGGCCGTAAACCTTAACGGAAAAACGGTGATGGCTTATTCTTTATATCCAAATGAAGGAAATCCGCTTTGGGAAGAGCATTCAACAAGAGCTGTGGCGAATACCTTAAAAGTGTATTCTGATTTTACCTTCGATTATCCTTATCCGCAAGCAACTTCTGTAAATGCCGACCGTCAAGGAATGGAATATCCAATGATTTGCTGGAATTTTGGAAGGCCTGACAAAGATGGCAAATATTCTGACAGAACAAAAAAGGGAATGATTGGCGTTATCATACACGAAGTTGGACATAATTTTTTCCCGATGATTGTCAATTCTGACGAGCGTATGTGGACTTGGATGGATGAAGGCATCAATTCATTTGTTGAAATTTATGCAGAATATATTTACGACCCAGTACTTTTTCCTTTAACTGATTACCCTAAAAATATCGTCGGATATATGTCTGGTGACCAAAGCGGCTTAGAGCCGATTATGTCACAAGGCGAAGATTTAACCAACTTTGGGTCAAATGCCTATGGAAAACCTGCCGCCGGTTTGTTTATTTTAAGAGAAACCGTTATGGGCCACGAATTGTTTGACCATGCCTTTAAAACGTATGCACAGCGCTGGAAATTTAAACATCCGACCCCTGCCGATTTTTTTAGGACGATGGAAGATGCTTCCGCAGTAGATTTAGATTGGTTTTGGAGAGGTTGGTTTTACACTACAGGCGCCAATGATATTGGCATCAAAGAAGTTAAAAAATATTATGTGACCGACAAGCCAACAAAACGTGCCGAAAATATGGCAAAAAGTTACGGCATTACCTTAGACAAACTGCCTCCGTCATTGTATTTGGTATCAGAAGACAGTCCGGAATTTAAAAATGATTTAAAATCGAAAAGACCGGAAGATTATAATTTATTGAGTGATTATATCAATGAAAATTTTTCATCAGAAGAAAAAACAACTTTGAAGTCGCCAAAATATTTTTACGAATTGGTTTTTGAAAAACCGGGCGATTTGGTGATGCCAATTATAGTTGAGTTTGAATATGAAGACGGCACCAAAGAACGCAAACAATATCCGGCAGAAATTTGGAGATTAAATGATGCAGAAGTCACTAAAGTTTTTCCATCGAGCAAATCAATCAAAAAAATTACGATTGATCCCGATGAACAAACAGCAGATATTGATTTAAGCAACAACAGCTGGCCTAAACAAACAGAAAACAAATTTGAGAAATTCAAAAAAAATCAAATTAAATCTTAATTAAATGAGCCGTTCATTTGGGCGGCTTTTTTAATTCTTTATATTCAAAATATTTAAATTCATGAAAAAATTACTGCTTATATCTTTGCTTATACTCACTGTAATTTTACCTGTTAATGCCCAAGAAACAACAACTCAAAAAGCGCATTACAACAACAGTAAATTTAAACAATTACACGAAGAGCTTCCAACGCCGAACAATGAACACAAAGCTTCAGGAGCGCCCGGACATGAGTATACGCAACAACAGGTAGATTACAAGATTGACATCATTTTAGATGAGGAAAAGAATCGAATTTATGGCGAAGAAACCATTACCTATCACAACAATTCAAAAGATAATTTGGAATATTTATGGTTGCAGTTAGATCAAAATATGCGCGCGGCAGATTCTAAAACGCCAGACATAAGAGAAACTAAAATAAGTGACTTATATACGCCCAAAGAATTTTATAAAAATTTCATAAATGCACCTTTTGATGGCGGCTTCAAAATTGATTATGTAAAAAATATGGATGGCAGTGATGCTTCTTATTTCATCAACCAAACCATGATGCGCTTAAATCTGGACAAACCGTTGGCTTCAGGAGAAAAATTTTCATTTAAAATTAAATGGTGGTACAATATAAATAACCATATAGAACAAGGAGGCCGTTCAGGATATGAGTATTTTCCTGCTGATGGGAATAACAATTATGTCATCGCGCAGTTTTTTCCGAGATTATGTGTTTATAACAATGTTGAAGGCTGGCAAAACCTTCAATTTTGGGGAAGCAGTGAATTTGCGCTGGAATTTGGAAACTATGAAGTGAATATTACAACACCAGATGATCATATGTTAGGTGCAACCGGCGTTCTGCAAAATGAATCAGAAGTTTATACAAAAACACAACTAAAACGATTGGCTGAAGCCAGAAAATCTTTCCAAAACCCTGTTGTTATTCACAATCAAGATGAAGCCATTGAAGCTGAAAAAAATAAATCCAAAAAAACGAAGACGTGGAAATTTATTGCTGAAAATGTGCGGGATTATGCTTTTGCCACTTCCAGAAAATTTATATGGGACGGAATGGCAGTTGACATTAACGGAAGAACCGTGATGGCTTATTCCTATTATTCAAAAGAAGCAAATCCATTGTATGGAGACCATTCAACCAGGGCTGTAGCGCAAACTTTAAAAACCTATTCAAAACATACCATTGACTATCCTTATCACAAGGCAATCTCTGTTGATGGACAAATGGGTATGGAGTATCCTCAAATTTGTTTTAACCCGGGAAGGCCAAATCCTGACGGAACCTATAGTGATCAAACAAAATATCGCATGATTGGGGTGACTATTCATGAAGTTGGACATAACTTTTTTCCTATGATTATAAATTCTGATGAACGTCAATGGACTTGGATGGATGAAGGTTTAAATTCTTTTATGCAAATGCTGGCGCAAATGGATTATGAAAAAGACTATCCGCTAAGCAGAGGTTTGCCTAAAAATATTGTGGGATATATGAAAGGAGACCAGTCGAAATTAACGCCAATAATGACTCAGGGAGATCACCTTTTTGAATTTTCAAACAATGCTTATGCAAAACCTGCTGCAGGATTGTGGATGTTACGACATACAATAATGGGACCTGAATTGTTTGACCATGCGTTTAAAACCTATGCGCAACGTTGGGCTTTTAAACACCCGACGCCTGCCGATTTTTTCAGGACGATGGAAGATGCATCAGCCATGGATTTAGATTGGTTTTGGAGAGGTTGGTTTT
>JAUSOJ010000026.1 GCA_030656195.1 Lutibacter sp. | reverse complement strand
GAGAAGGAAAAGCTATAGAAATTTTAAATTCTTTAGAAATAAATCTAGATCATTTGCGCAAAAAAATTGAAGGGTTAAATCCAATCAATTTCCAAAAGGAAATCGACGAAAAGAAAAGTCTGCATCTAACAAAGCAAGCTGAAAAAGCGTTAAAAACAACTTTTTTGGAAGCTAAATTATATCAAAGCGAAGCTGTGAACACAGCACATTTGTTATTATGCATTTTACGCAATGAAAATGACCCAACAACAAAATTATTACAGCATTTTGATGTGAGTTATGATGATGTGAAAACTGTTTTCAAGCAATTATTCTTTGATGAAGAAATAGATTTGCCAAAAGCGCAAGATTCTAATGATGACGATTTTGATACCTCTAAATCAAATCCTTTTGAACAGGCACGAGGTGAAAAAACACCGCTTAAGAAAACAAAAACACCTGTATTGGATAATTTCGGACGTGATTTAACGCGTTTGGCCGAAGAAGGAAATTTAGATCCTGTAGTTGGCCGCCAAAAAGAAATTGAACGTGTTTCTCAAATTTTAAGCCGAAGAAAAAAGAACAATCCAATCTTGATTGGTGAACCTGGCGTTGGTAAATCGGCCATTGCTGAAGGTTTGGCCTTGCGCATTATTCAGCGTAAAGTTTCTCGAATTTTATTTAACAAACGTGTTGTTTCATTAGACTTGGCTAGCTTGGTTGCAGGCACAAAATACCGTGGCCAGTTTGAAGAGCGCATGAAAGCCTTGGTGAACGAATTGGAAAAAAATGATGATATCATTTTATTTATCGATGAAATTCACACCATTGTTGGCGCCGGTGGCGCAACGGGTTCTTTAGATGCTTCCAATATGTTAAAACCTGCGTTGGCTCGTGGTGAAATTCAATGTATTGGCGCTACAACTTTGGATGAATTCAGAACCAATATTGAGAAAGACGGTGCCTTGGAACGCAGATTTCAAAAAGTGATGGTTGAGCCAACATCCGTAGAAGAAACGATTCAGATTTTACAGAATATAAAAGACAAATATGAAGATCATCACAATGTTGTTTACACTGATGATGCTATTAAAGCTTGCGTTACGCTAACAAACAGGTATATGACCGATCGGTTTTTGCCAGACAAAGCTATTGATGCTTTGGATGAGTCAGGTTCCAGAATTCATATCACAAATATTGTGGTTCCTAAAGAAATTTTACAATTGGAAGAGCAGTTGGAAAAAATCAGGGAAGATAAAACTGCAGCAGTAAACGGGCAAAAATATGAAGAAGCAGCACGTTTGCGCGATGATGAAAAACGTGTTGAAAGCTTTTTGCAGACTGAACAAAAAAAATGGGATGAAACTTCAAAATTAAATCGCGAAATTGTTACTGAAGACAATGTGGCAGAAGTGGTTTCTATGATGACAGGCATTCCGGTAAACAGGGTTGCCGAAGCTGAAAGCAAACGTTTAAACGATTTGCCAATCCTCATCAAAGGGAAAGTTATAGGTCAAGACGATGCTGTCAGCAAGGTGGTTAAGGCTATTCAACGCAACCGTGTTGGACTTAAAGACCCAAACAAACCAATTGGTTCATTCATATTTTTAGGGCAAACCGGAGTGGGTAAAACGCAACTTGCAAAAGTTTTGGCGATGGAATTATTTGACAGCGAAGATGCATTGGTTAGAATTGATATGAGTGAATATATGGAGAAATTTGCCGTATCTCGATTAATTGGTGCACCTCCAGGTTATGTGGGTTATGAAGAAGGCGGACAATTGACCGAAAAAATAAGACGCAAACCATACGCAGTGGTGCTTTTTGACGAAATTGAAAAAGCGCATCCCGACGTTTTCAATATGTTATTGCAAATATTGGATGAAGGACACATTACGGATAGTTTAGGAAGAAGAATCGATTTTAGAAACACCATTCTTATTATGACTTCCAATATTGGTTCGCGCCAATTGAAAGATTTTGGTGCCGGTGTAGGATTTGGAACAGCTTCTAAAACTTCACAGGCTGATGCAAATGCTAAAGGTGTGATAGAAAACGCCTTGAAAAAATCATTTGCTCCTGAATTTTTAAACAGAATTGATGATGTGGTGATATTCAATCCTTTAGAAATAGAAGATATTCACTTAATTATTGATATTGAATTAAGTAAATTATCGAAACGTATTGATGATTTAGGCTATAAATTGGTATTAACTAAGGAAGCGAAAGATTATATCGCCGATAAAGGATTTGACAAACAATATGGTGCCAGACCATTAAAACGTGCCATTCAAAAATATGTTGAAGATGCTTTGGCTGAAGAAATTGTGACTTCAAAACTAAAAGAAGGCGATTCAATTTTTATGGATTTGGATAAAGACAAAAATGAACTTACCATAAAAATAACCAAAGGCAAAAACAAGGTTGAATAAGACTTAAACGCCTGTTTATTAATTATTATAATAAAAAATAGCCGCAATTGCGGCTATTTTTTTATTGTTTTTTCTGAATTAATTCCCTTTAGTCAGCGCTAAAAACTCCTTTTAAAAAACCCAATCCGTAGCCTGTGATTTGTATCAATGTTGTTACTAGACTTAAAGCGGCAACGGAAATTTTTTTGTTTTTAAATAATGAATCCAA
>JAUSOJ010000319.1 GCA_030656195.1 Lutibacter sp. | reverse complement strand
ATGCTTGTTTTTATTTAGCTTGCGTCGTTTTCTTTTGTTGATTTTCAAAGCGGAGCTTTGTCAGGATCATCGGAGATAATCCTACCAATTAAATTATGCTTGTTTTTATTTAGCTTGCGACGTTTTCTTGTGTTGATTTTCAAAGCGGAGCTTTGTCAGGATCATCGCAGATAATCCTGCTGAATAAAATTAAGCTTGCTTTTTTAATTAAATTTTTTCTTCAACAACAATTGAATGTCTTTATTTGCGCCATAAACCACTAAAACATCATCTTTTTCAAGAATTAGATCGGCTGAAGCTACACCTTGAACTTTTGTTTCTCTCAAACTACGGCCAACATTGCTTTTAACCTGCGAGCTTTTTATGGTGGTTAACACCAAAAGATTGTATTTTTTTCTGATGCCAATTTCAGCAAGAGTTTGCCCTTCATATTCTGGTGGAAGATTTATTTCCACAATACTGTAATCATCACTCAATTCAAAAGAATTAACAACCCCGGCCAAACATAATTTTTTAGCCCATCGCTCGGCAGTTTCCTCTTCAGGATGCACAATTTCATCTACACCAATGGCTTTTAGCACTTTTTCGTGCAAGGGATTAATGGCGCGGCTAATCAATCTTTTTACGTCTAAGTTTTTGAGTAAAGCAGTTACCATAATATTTGCACCTTGGTCTTCACCAATGGCAACAACCACAACATCGGTGTCTTTTAAAGGCAATCCTGATACCGTAAATTCATCGGTGGCATCCATGCAAATGGTATGCGAAACCTTTTCTTTTAATGCATCAACTTTATTCATCCGGGTATCAATACCAATAACTTCGTTTCCTTGCAAGGTTAACTTTTCAGCAAGGGAAGCGCCAAAATTTCCAAGTCCTATGATTATAAATTTCATGATTAATCTTTTTTTAATTTATAGTAATTTCTTCTGTTGGATAACGATAATTTTTATGTTTCACTTTTTTGATAACTGCTATTAAAATAGAAAGCATACTCACTCTTCCTATAAACATGATCAGAATAATGACAAACTTGCTTGCTTCACTTAAACTTGCTGTGATGCCAATACTCAATCCCACAGTACTATAGGCTGAAAAGCATTCAAAAGCGATGCTTTTTAAATCTTTATCGCTGTCGAATATTGAAATTGCGATAATGCCTGTACCTATTACAAATAACGACAATGAGATAACGGCGAATGCACGTCTGACGGAGATGTCAGAAATTTCTCTTCTGTAAACCTCTATCCTTGTTTTTCCTTTGGCCAAACTCAAAAAGTTGAGGGTGGCAATGGCAAAAGTGCTTGTTTTTATACCACCACCCGTTGATGCCGGTGAAGCACCAATCCACATTAAAAGAAAAATAAGCATCAATGTTGAAAAATTTAAAGCAGCCATATCTACCGTATTAAATCCTGCAGTTCTTGGCGTTGTCGCGCCAAATAATGCCGTAACTACTTTACCAATACCCGAATGTGGTGCCAATAAATTGTTATATTCACTTAGATAAAACAAAACAGTTCCTATAATTGTTAAGGAGAACGTTGTAATTAAGGTAATCCGGCTATTTAAATTAAGCACCCAAGGTTTGTGCTGTATGTTATGTTTTGAAAAATTCTGAAATTTATTAATTATCCAGTATTTTGAATATTTTAGAACGTTTACCACAATTGGAAATCCAAGTCCGCCAATTACAAATAAGACAATGATATAGGATTGCAATGGATAATTGAATCTAAATCCGCTTTCATATAAGCTATTTGGCAAAGTAGAAAAACCGGCATTGCAAAAAGCTGATATAGCGTGAAATGCCGCAAAAAAAGTGCGATCAAAAATGGTGGGAAGCAAAGCATTATTTAGACTGGTGTAAATCAACAATCCGCCAATAATTTCAATGGAAAAGGTAATGACAAGAATTCTTTTTAAGGTTGAAAAAACATCGCTTAACTTTTGTGAATTTGTTAAATCGCTTAAAACCAACTGATTTTCATAATTTGAGCCGCCTTTAAAGAAATAGCTAAAATAGCTGGCAAAGGTAAGTATCCCAATTCCTCCCACTTGAATCAGCAGCAAAATAATGGTTTGGCCAAACTGCGTGAAAAAACTTCCTGTGTCAACAACAATCAATCCGGTAACACATACAGCGCTGGTAGAAGTGAATAACGCATCTAAGTAGGAAATTTCGGTGTAAGTTGCATTGGGCAACATTAATAAAAAAGTTCCAACTAATATGATGCCAATAAAACTTGCAATAAACAATTGCGCCGGATTTAATAAAGTGCGTTTGTAATTTATTTTCTGTTCGGCAAATTCTCTTATTAAAGTCAACAGTATGGCGAATTTTAACCAATTGTCATTGTACAAAAAAGATAAGTGTCTATGAGCTTCCTTTGAAAAAAAATGGATTAAAATGATATAAATAATAATCAATAAACTGACGGCATCAAATATAAAAACTTTATCATTGATGTTTTTTTTCAGTGTGACGTATCTTATTGCCGTTGCTAAAATACCCAAGGCTAAAACAACAAAATAATAACCATTTATGTACTCTTGAATAGGATTGGATTGGTCATAACCAAAGTCGGTTATTAAAACAAATAGGCCTATAAGGCTTAGAATAAAGGTAATTTGGAAAAACGTTTTAAAATTAAAAATTTGCTTTAGTATAGCGATCACTTTTAAGAGATTTTCTAAAAATTTAAAACACAAAATTAGAATAAATTAAGTAACAATCAGGTTTTTTCTGTTACTATTGATTATTAGGACTTTAATTCTCAAGAAATTGCCTTTTAATCGATTTAAAATAATAAAAACCAATGCATATCAAAAGTTTCTAAAATTTAAATTCTTGTAACCGTGAAATAAAAACTTCAAGAAATTATCCTACTGCCAATTTTTTAAGCTCGCTGATTGTTTTCAACGGATTTTTACTTTTAAAAACAAAATTTCCTGCAACAAAAGCATCAACGCCGGCATTTGAAAGTTTTTCAATGTTTTCATCGGTTACGCCGCCATCAACTTCAATAAGTGCATTGGAACTGGAAAATTCAATCAATGCTTTAAGCTGTTCCACTTTTTTGTAAGTATTTTCAATAAAACTTTGTCCGCCAAAACCCGGATTTACGCTCATCAGCAACACCAAATCCAAATCGGTGATAATATCTTCCAAAACTGCAATTGGCGTGTGCGGATTTAAAGAAACGCCGGCTTTCATGCCAAGCGCTTTTATGGCTTGAATAGTTCTGTGTAAATGTGGACAAGCTTCATAATGTACCGTTAAAATATCGGCGCCAACATTTTTAAAATCTTCAAGAAATCTGTCAGGGTCAACAATCATTAAATGCACATCCATTGTTTTTTTGGCGTGTTTTGAAATCGCTTTTATTACAGGCATTCCAAATGAAATGTTTGGAACAAAAACGCCGTCCATCACATCAATATGAAACCAGTCTGCTTCACTTTTGTTAATCATTTCAATATCGCGTTGTAAATTGCCAAAATCTGCGGCCAAAAGGGAAGGAGCAATAAATTTGTTCATTTTTTCGATTGTTGTTTGTGCAAAAGTAGGTTTTATAAAGCAAAAAAAGAAAAACGCTTCAAAATTTTGAAGCGTTTTTCTTTTTAAGGCAATCCGTAAGTTTTAAAACCAAGGAATTTTATCCTAAATAGGTTTTTAAAATTTTACTTCTTGAAGTATGTTTTAATCTTCTGATGGCTTTTTCTTTAATTTGACGAACACGTTCGCGTGTTAAATCGAAAGTTTCACCAATTTCTTCAAGTGTCATCGGGTGCGTGTCGCCCAAACCGAAATACAACTGAACAACATCCGCTTCTCTTGGCGTTAATGTTTCCAATGCGCGTTCAATTTCAACTTTTAAAGATTCGTGAAGCAACGCTTTATCCGGATTTGGAGATTCACCTGTATTCAACACATCATACAAGTTAGAGTCTTCACCTTCAATTAAAGGAGCATCCATCGATACGTGACGGCCCGAATTTTTCATCGATTCTTTCACGTCATTAACGGTCATATCTAATTTTTTTGCAATTTCTTCGGCAGATGGTGGTCTTTCATTTTCCTGCTCTAAAAACGCATACATTTTATTAATTTTATTGATCGAGCCAATTTTGTTCAAAGGCAAACGCACAATTCTCGATTGTTCCGCCAAAGCCTGTAAAATCGATTGACGAATCCACCAAACCGCGTAAGAAATAAATTTAAATCCACGAGTTTCATCAAAACGTTTCGCCGCTTTAATCAATCCCAGGTTTCCTTCATTAATTAAATCGGGCAATGTTAATCCCTGATTTTGGTATTGTTTCGCCACTGATACCACAAAACGCAAGTTTGCTTTGGTTAATTTCTCCAAAGCCATTTGGTCGCCGGCTCTAATTTTCTGCGCCAATTCCACCTCTTGTTCAGCGGTAATTAAATCTACTTTTCCAATTTCCTGTAAGTACTTGTCTAAAGATGCGGTTTCTCTGTTGGTAACCTGTTTCGTTATTTTAAGCTGTCTCATGTAGTAGCGAATAATTTTTTAGTTAATATATAAGGTCTATAGTATTATACGTTGGATTCTTAAAAATGTTACAAAATAAATCACAAACATTTTTTTCAGTCCTAAAAACAAATAGAAAAATTTGTGTTTTTGGGAGTTCCCCGCCAGCTGGCGGGTCGGGCTTTCCGCTATAATCTTTTTTACTTCGCCAAAACAACTAAGCAAAAAAGTATTTCCGCTTCAATCCCTAACTCAAATTGAATTTCTAATTGAAACTTGAAACATTAAACTTGAAACTATTTCTTATTCTCCTTTTCAAACAACCTCTGATAATAAAAAGCAGGCAATAAAAGAAACACAAACAACGGCTGAATTAAAAACCTTCGAACATAAAAAGTCAACAAATAACCTTGTGTCACATTAAATTTTAAGAGGATAAAAAGCATCAAACTCAAAACCACAAAAAGAAGTATGTAAAATTTTATCGAAAAATAAAGTGCTTTTTTATCATCAAAAACCAAATAAATAATGGCCAAAGAAATAACGGTATTTAAAAAGTATCTGTAAAAAATGTTCAAAAAATAAGCGCCAAAATTTAGTTCGGGAATTGAAGCGTTTAAATAATCGTGTTTAAAATAATCCAAAAGCGGATCATAAAAATATGGCTGCACCAATGCGCGAATTAAAATCAGCATAAGAAAAAGCAACATAATTAAACCTATTCGAACCGATTTCCTCATTTTTTTAAGTTTGAAAAATAACGAATCCAAACAAACCAAAGTAAAAATGTCATTCCGTAAATAATGGACGGAAATATAATTTCGTGCAATAAATGTTGATACTGCGGATATTCATAAAGCGCTATCGAAATAATTACAATCCGTACAATGTTTGTGAAATAAATAAGCAAACTTCCAAACAAAATATATAAAACGGTCGTTTTAAATTTTCCGGCAAATGCAACAATAAAGGCAATAAATAAAATAATGATGCTAATGGCATTGCATCCTTCCACTATAAAAGCCGTAAATTTGCCTTTTATGAATAATTTAAGGGCTGTTGTTTCGGTGTCTTGCACTATTTCAGTAGGATAGCCAAAAACATTCAGTAAATATTTTGTTTGTTCGGCAACCGTTTTGGTGATTGGCGCGCAGGCAAACGGCGAAACGTCATTTTGGGTTCTGTTTAAATAATAGGAATACAACAAAAACAACAGCAAATAAGTGCCAAAAAATTTAAGCAGAAATAATACTACTGTTTTATTGTCTTTCACAAAAAAAGAATTTTAATTTTGCATAAAATTACAAATTAATATGAATATACCTCAATTAAAAGAAGCGGTGACCGCCATTGCCGAAAGCAATCAATCGGTTTCAGAAAAAAGACAGGCAATTTGCGATTATTTAAAACACGAAATTGACTATTACCATTGGGTGGGTTTTTATTTCAAAAATGGCGATAAAGCCGAATTAAAACTGGCCGAATTTGCCGGCGAACCAACCGAACACACCATCATTCCTTTTGGAAAAGGAATATGCGGACAAGTGGCCATCAGCAATAAAAATTTCGTGGTTCCGGATGTAACTGCCCAAGACAATTATATTTCCTGCGGATTTAAAGTGAAAAGCGAAATTGTGATTCCCATTTTTGTGAATGGCGAAAACATAGGTCAAATTGATATTGATTCTCACATCACAAATCCCTTTACTGAGGAGGATGAAAAGTTTTTAGAATTTGTTTGTGAAAAAGTGGCGCAATTTTAATCAATAATCCCCAAAATCAGATTTAATAAAATGCTAAAACTAACCCCAAAAAGCGGTGCAAAAAGAAAACGATTATTCGACAATATTTCTTTTCTAAACAAACTATTTGGCAAAAACAGTCCTAAAAACACTGCTCAAAATTATAACGAAATGGTCTCTAAATTTCATCAAAAAATTAAAAAGAGTTCGTGAAATTTTATGACTATTTTGTGTTGTTTAGACTATTGATAATTAGTAGCTTTGCCGAACAATAACAAAGACAACTTATGGGTACTACAAAAAAGGCAAAATCGGCACTGATTTCAGTTTTTCACAAAGACGGTTTGGCTCCAATCATTCAAAAATTAAATGACCTTAATATTACAATTTACTCAACGGGCGGAACCGAAAAATTTATTAAGGATTTGGGGGTTAACGCAATACCTGTTGAGGATTTAACATTGTATCCATCAATTTTAGGCGGCAGGGTTAAAACATTGCACCCAAAAGTTTTCGGCGGAATTTTATCAAGAAGAGAAAATGAAAATGATATTTCGCAGTTGGCGCAATATGAAATTCCGGAAATTGACATTGTAATTGTGGATTTGTATCCGTTTGAAAAAACAGTTGCCAGCCACGCACCAGAACAAGAAATTATAGAAAAAATTGATATAGGCGGAATTTCTTTAATCAGAGCTGCAGCAAAAAACTTTAGTGATGTAATTTGCGTTTCATCACTTGATCAATATGATGAATTTTTAGAAATATTGACTGCAGGAAATGGCGAAACAACTTTAGCGCAACGCAAAAATTTTGCGGCAAAAGCTTTTGCGGTTTCCAGCCATTACGACAGTGCTATTTTTAATTATTTAAATGAAGACGGATTGGCTTTTCGTCAAAGTTTCGATCAAGTTTCCGTTTTGCGTTACGGCGAGAATCCGCACCAAAAAGGTTACTTTTTTGGAGATTTAAACGAGCTTTTCGACATACTTCACGGAAAAGAGCTTTCCTACAACAATTTATTGGATGTTGACGCGGCCATCAATTTAATGGACGAGTTTAAAAATGACGCCCCAACATTTGCCATTTTAAAACACAACAATGCTTGCGGAATTTCCCAAAGAGCCACTTTAAAACAAGCGTATTTAGATGCATTAGCTGCCGATCCAACTTCAGCTTTTGGAGGCGTATTAATTTCAAATAAAGTGATTGATTTGGAAACTGCACAGGAAATTCACGAACTTTTTTGTGAAGTGGTGATTGCACCTGGATACGATAAAGAAGCGTTGGAACTTTTAAAAGGCAAAAAAAATAGAATTATTCTAGTCCAAAAAGCTATTGAATTACCAAACACGCAATACAGAACTGCCTTAAATGGCGTACTTTTTCAAGATAAAAACAACAAAACGGACAATGTGGACGTTGTAGAGTTTGTGACCTTAGAAAAACCAACAGACAGAGAACTGGAAGATTTACTTTTTGCCTCAAAAATTTGCAAACACACCAAGTCAAATACCATTGTATTTGCTAAAAACAAACAACTTTTTGCAAGCGGAACCGGACAAACAAGTCGGGTAGACGCTTTAGAACAAGCGATTGTAAAAGCCAAGCATTTCAATTTCGATTTGAATGGCGCAGTGATGGCGAGTGATGCTTTTTTCCCTTTTCCCGATTGTGTGGAGATCGCAGATAAAGCAGGAATTACCGCTGTAATTCAGCCAGGTGGTTCAATTAAGGACCAATTATCGATTGATTATTGCAATGATCACAAAATGTCCATGATATTTACGGGCACACGTCATTTCAAACACTAATTTAAGTAACTTTGTAGGATTTCAAATTTAATAAACATTAAAAAAATATGGGTTTTTTCGACTTTATGACTGAGGACATTGCAATTGATTTGGGCACTGCCAATACGCTTATTATTCATGAGGGCAAAGTGGTTGTGGATGAACCTTCAATTGTCGCAAGAGACAGAAGCAGTGGGAAAATTATTGCGACTGGTAAAAAAGCCAGTTTAATGCAAGGTAAAACCCATGAAAACATTAAAACCATCCGACCTTTAAAAGATGGCGTAATCGCCGATTTTGAAGCTTCGGAACAGATGATAAAAGAGTTCATAAAAAATATACCAAGCATTAAAAAACGCTTTTTTGCACCTTCATTGCGTATGGTTATTTGTATTCCTTCAGGAATTACGGAAGTGGAAAAACGTGCCGTAATTGACTCTGCAGAACATATGAATGCCAAAGAAATTTTCTTAATTCATGAACCAATGGCAGCATCCATTGGTATTGGTATTGATATTATGCAGCCAAAAGGGAATATGATTATTGATATCGGGGGAGGAACTACCGAAATTGCAGTAATCGCTTTGGGAGGTATTGTTTGTGATAAATCCATTAAAGTAGCCGGTGACGTTTTTACCAACGACATTTCTTATTATATGAGAACACAACATAATTTATATGTTGGGGAACGAACTGCTGAAAGAATAAAAATTCAGGTTGGCGCCGCTACGGAAGATTTAGAAGTTCCGCCGGAAGATATGCTTGTTCAAGGGCGTGATTTATTGAGCGGAAAACCAAAACAAGTTCAGGTTTCTTATAGAGAAATTGCAAAAGCATTGGACAAATCTATTTTGCGAATTGAAGATGCCGTGATGGAAACATTGTCAAAAACACCACCCGAATTGGCAGCCGACATTTACAATACCGGAATTTATTTGGCCGGAGGAGGATCAATGCTTCGCGGGTTGGACAAACGTTTGTCAAGAAAAACAGATTTACCGGTGTACATTGCTGAAGACCCTTTAAGAGCCGTAGTTAGAGGTACAGGAATTGCATTGAAAGATCTTGAAAAATATAAAAATGTATTAATGAAATAGGTTAATTTTCTATTGTTTATATGCGGCAAATCATTTATTTTATTAAAAAATTCAGATACTTTCTGCTGTTTATAGTTTTAGAAACATTGGCTTTTATTGTGATTGTTCAAGACCGTTCTTATCATCAAAGTAAATTTGTCAATTCCGCCAACGCCATTACCGGCGGTTTTTATAATAAAGCAAACTCCGTAAGTGCATTTTTTCATTTAAAAAAGGACAATCAGCTTTTAAGTGAAGAAAATGCCCGTTTAAAAAACCTGTTGGAAGCAAGAGAAAACAAGTTTGTTTTAGATAGCTTCACCGTTAAAGACACTTCAGAGTACTTTCAAAAATATGACTATTCAACAGCAAAAATCATCAATAATAATTTCACCAAAAGAAATAATTTTTTAACAATAAACAAAGGTGCTAAACATGGATTGGCTCCTGATTTAGGAGTTATAAACAGTAAAGGAATTATTGGTGTCATTAAAAATGTATCTTCAAATTACGCGAATGTGCTCTCTATACTAAATACCGATTCAAAAATTAATGTGCGCCTAAAAAACAGCAATCATTTTGGCACCTTAATTTGGGATGGGAAAGATTATAACATTACACAAATCATTGATATTCCAAGGCAAGCGGTGGTTAAAGCAGGAGACACCATTATTACCGGAGGAAAATCGGCGATTTTTCCTGAGGGCATAGCAGTTGGAGTTGTGAAAGATTTTAAATATGAACAAAACAAATATCAAATAATTAATATTGTGTTATTTAATGATATGAGTGCTATTGGAGAAGTTCAGATTGTTAAAAATCTTTATAAGGATGAACAAATAACTCTTGAACAAAGCGTTGTAAATGAATAATATAGCATTAAATAACGTCGCTCGCTTTATAGGACTTTTGTTTTTGCAGGTATTTATTTTAAACCATGTAAATATATTCGGATATATAAATCCCATGGTTTATATTGCTTGGGTATTTTTATATCCCGTGCGAAAAACCAGGAGTGTATTTTTGATACTAAGTTTTTTATTGGGAATTTCAATAGATTTTTTCTCGGATTCTGGAGGTGTCAATGCTTTTGCCATCACATTTATTGCTTATTTTAGACTTCCTATATTAATGGCAGTTTTAAGAAAATCGGATCTTGATTATGGGCAGTTCAACTTAAAAACACTATCGGCCAATAAAATTATTTTATTTATTGCGATCTTAACTTTTATCCATCATTTCATCGTTTTTAGCGTGGAATATTTTAGTTTTAGTGAACTCTTAAACATTGTTTCAAGAACTGTTTTTACAGGTATTTTTACCATACTCATAAGTTTTTTGGGAATTACACTGTTCACCAAAAAGAAATAGATGAAATACTTTTTACAAAATATTTTGACCTTTAGAAGTATGAATATTAGCTTTCCGTCGTACCTTTCAAAATCAATAAAAAAAATCTGATGAAACGAGCCATAACAAATTTTGATATACACAGAAATGATTAATGGTGAGCAGCAGCTGTTACCGCTAAAAAATAAAATGTAAACGGATGAAAAGAACAGGCTTATTGTCTTTTTTAATTATTTTTATAGGAGTCATATTCATTGTGAGGTTGTTTTATTTGCAAGTTTTAGACAATACTTTTAACACCCCAACACTTAACAATTCGGCAGTTAAAGTGATGTACGACTATCCGGAAAGAGGGTATGTTTTTGACAGAAATGGGATTTTGTTGGTAGCCAACCAATTGTCCTACGATGTTATGGTTATTCCCAGAGAAGTTAAACCTATGGACACCATCGCATTTTGCGCACTGCTTAAAATTACAAAAGAAGAATTTATTGAAAAAATTGCAAGGGCTTCGCGCTATTCCACCAGAATACCTTCTACATTTTTACAACAAGTTTCCAAAGACGATTATGCATCCTTGCAAGAAATATTGTATAAGTTTAAAGGATTTTATATTCAAAAACGTTCGTTGCGAGAGTATCCAAAGAGATCAGCGGCAAATGTGCTGGGTTACATTAGCGAAGTAAATGAAACAATGATCAATAACAATCCAAAGTATCATTTGGGTGAATTAATTGGTACGGCAGGCGTTGAAAAATCTTATGAAGAGGTGTTGAGAGGCACAAAAGGGGTTAAATTTATTCAACGCGATCGGTTTAATAAAGAAATAGGCTCTTTTAAAAACGGATTGTATGATACGCTTCCAATTTCAGGAAATGACATTACCTTAACCATTGATGCCGTACTTCAGCAATACGGTGAAGCTTTGATGGCAAATAAACGAGGCGGCATTGTGGCAATTGAACCATCAACAGGTGAAATTTTGGCCATGGTTTCCATGCCAACATATGATCCAAATTTAATGGTGGGCAGAGATCGTTCTAAAAATTTCACTAAATTGTACCTCGACAGTGTAAGTAAGCCGTTGTTGGATAGAGGTTTACAGGCGCAATATCCTCCTGGTTCGCCATTTAAAGTGATATCGGCATTGGTCGCCATGCAGGAAAATGTAATCACCACAGGATCTTCCATCCAATGTTTTGGAGGTTATAAATATGGATCGGGAAAAGGTTCTTTTATGAAATGTCACTGTGAAACCGGAGGAGCTCCCGTTGCATTAAATATTGCGATTTATAGATCCTGTAACAGTTATTTTGCGAATGCTTACAGAAAAACAATCGATAAGTTCCCAACACCAACAGAGGGGGTAAACGTCTGGGGCAAACACGCAGAAAGTTTTGGACTGGGAAATTATTTAGACAACGATTTGTCTGTTGGTCAAAAGGGAAATATACCAAACGGAAATTTGTACAATAAAATTTATCCTAACGGACGATGGCGGTCTACAGCAACAATTTCCAATTCAATTGGGCAAGGAGAGGTGTTAACTACCCCAATTCAGTTGGCGAATATGACTGCGGCAATTGCAAATGAAGGGTTTTATTTTATTCCTCACATTGCCAAAAAAATTAAAGGCAGGCCATTGGATAAAAAATTTACCACACCCATTTACACCACCATAGACAAAAAGCATTTCAAACCTGTGATAGAAGGTTTGTTTGATGTATTTGAAAATCCGAGAGGAACAGCAAGAGGATCTCGGGTAGAAGGATTAGAAATAAGCGGTAAAACCGGAACATCTGAAAACCCACACGGGCAAGACCATTCCATATTTATTGCTTTTGCACCTAAAGACAATCCAAAAATAGCCATCGCTGTTTTTGTTGAAAATGGTTATTGGGGATCGCGATGGGCGGGTCCAATCGCAACGTTAATGATTGAAAAATATTTAACGGGCAAAATAGGAAGACCATTGATTGAAGAAAGAATGCTGAAGGGCAGTATTCAGGAAGAATATGACAAACAGTTAAAATAACGCATAAAAGTTGAGAAGCAGAAAAGACAATATATTTCACGGAATTGATTGGATCTTGGTCTTGTTTTATTTCGTTTTCATCTTTTTAGGGTGGATTAATATCTATGCGGCAACCATTAGTGAAAATCAGTACGATTTACTAAATTTTACAACCGAGTATGGAAAACAACTTATTTGGATAGGGTTTAGTATTCCTATAATCTTACTTATTTTAATGTTTGAGGCTAAATTTTACGAAAAATATGCAGTTATTATTTACGTGAGTTTTCTGGCATTGCTTGCTGGCCTTTTTGTTTTTGGCAAAAACATAAATGGATCAACGTCATGGTACGCTATAGGAAATTTTAGTCTTCAGCCATCAGAATTTGCAAAAGCCGCAACAGCATTGGCAATAGCCAAATTGGTGAGTGATAAAATGTTTAACTTAAAAAAGTTGAACACGCAAATGCAGGCATTGTTGCTCTTGTTTTTCCCTGCAATTCTAATAATTTTACAACCCGATCCTGGTTCGGCATTGGTTTATGGCGCTTTTATTTTTGTATTGTATAGAGAAGGATTGCCATTTTATTACATAACAGTAGGCTTTATCGCCTTATTTCTTTTTGTGATTACCCTAATTTTAGGCTTTGAAGTAACACTCATAAGTTCGCTGGTATTGTTTATTTGTATCCTTCTGTATTTTATTTTCTACAGGCCAAGGGCTTTCAGAAAAGGATGGATTAAAATAATTGGGATATATCTTATGTCGGCCTTATTTATTTTTAGTGTAGATTTGGTTTTTAACCATGTGTTTAAACAACATCACCGAGATAGATTTGACATCATACTTGGTAAAACTGTCGACATGAAAGGTGTTGGTTACAATACCGACCAATCGGTTACCACAATTGCTTCAGGTGGCTTTTTTGGCAAAGGATTTTTAGAAGGGGAAAGAACGCAGGGAAATTTTGTGCCAGAGCAAAAAACAGATTATATATTTACGACTGTTGGTGAAGAATGGGGATTTGTGGGCAGCGCCTTTGTCATTCTATTATTCATGGCTTTTTTACTTAGGATTATCAGTAGGGCAGAGCAGCAAAAAGCCAAATTCAGCCGAATTTATGGGTATAGCATTGTTGCTATATTTTTCATGCATTTTGTTATAAATATAGGAATGGTTATAGGACTGGTTCCGACTATTGGTATTCCATTGCCGTTTTTTAGCTATGGAGGATCGGCGCTATGGGGATTTACAGTGCTGCTTTTTATCTTTATCAGACTCGATGCCAACAAAACGTATGAGTGGTAGTCAATTTATGATATAATCACAAACCAATTATGATAAAAGTTACTTCAGTTTGAAGTATTTTATTGATGTCAAAAAATAAAATCGAATTTCACTTACTTTAAGGACATAAATTATTTAAAGCATCCGTTTGTATGAAAAAGTTAAAAGACGTTCAGGCGGGTTTTGCCTGTGAAAATGAGGACAACGATTGTTGATGTTGTAGTTGCCCAAGCTTTATTGCAATAATTTGAAATTATCCAAAATAAAAAAGCATCCATATTCTGGATGCTTTTTTAAATTGTAGTTTAAAAATTTTATAATGCAGCAACGTGCTTAGCCAATTTAGATTTTAAGTTACCCGCTTTGTTTTTGTGGATAACATTCTTTTTAGCTAATTTATCTAGCATTGATACTACTTTTGGAAATAACGCTACAGCTTCTTCCTTTTCGGTCGCAGCACGTAAGTTTCTAACAGCATTACGAGTTGTTTTATGCTGATATTTATTTCTTAATTGCTTGGCGCGATTGCTTCTGATTCTCTTTAATGCTGACTTGTGATTTGCCATTTTTATTTTTTTTAACTTTTTTGTAGTCCGTAGGGGAATCGAACCCCTGTTACCAGGATGAAAACCTGGCGTCCTAACCCCTAGACGAACGGACCATTATGTATTTATTAACAAACGTTATTTTGTCAATGCGGATGCAAAAATACAACTATTTTCTACACCACAAAATATTTTTTAAAAAAATTAGTAAGCTTTTGCAAATAATACTCTTTGAGTCGACTTTTCCCCAGTAAATACGCACTTTCCTTCTTCAATTTTATTATTTAAAGGAATGCATCTAATCGTTGCTTTTGTTAAATCTTTAATTTTTTCTTCCGTTTCAGGAGTGCCATCCCAATGCGCTGAAATAAATCCGCCCTTAATTTCCAACACTTCTTTAAATTCTTCCAACGAATTAACTTCTGTGATATGTGTTTCTCTGTAATTAAGCGCTTTTTGATATAAATTATCCTGAATTTCTTTCAATGTTTTTTCAACGTATTCAACAACAGTGTCTTGAGGGATATTTTGTTTTTCAAGCGTGTCTCTGCGCGCAATTTCCAAAGTGCCATTTTCTAAATCATTTGGACCCATGGCGATTCTTAAAGGTACGCCTTTTAGTTCGTATTCAGCAAATTTCCAGCCTGGTTTGTATGCAGTTCGGTCGTCATATTTTACGGAAATTCCCTTTTTACGCAATTCGGCAACAATTTCATTAATTTTGACTGAAATGGCGTCTAATTGCTCATCGGTTTTATGAATTGGAATAATTACGACTTGAATCGGCGCAAGATTTGGAGGCAATACCAAACCTAAGTCATCAGAATGCGTCATAATTAAAGCGCCTATCAATCGTGTGGAAACACCCCAGGATGTTGCCCAAACGTATTCTTGTTTTC
>JAUSOJ010000313.1 GCA_030656195.1 Lutibacter sp. | reverse complement strand
TTAAAAATGTGATTGCGCAATGTCCGGTTAACCGCCATTTGGCCGAACCGCCAACATTTAATGTAATTGCCAATTTAAATCCGGTATTGGAGAAATAATCCCAAGTAAATTTATAAAAAAACAGCTTTTATAAGCTGTTTTTTTATGCGTAAAAAACAAAATATTTTGGTAATTTTAGAGTTTAAAAACTCCGAATATTTAAATAATTTGGTATGAATGTCGAAGAATTTAGAGATTATTGTCTGTCTAAAAACCATGTCACCGAAAGTTTTCCTTTTGATGAAGAAACCCTTGTTTTTAAAGTGGTCGGAAAAATGTTTGCTTTGGCAGGTTTAGAACATCACCCCGCCACCGTAAGTTTAAAATGTGATCCCGAAAAAGCGCTGGAATTGCGAGAGCAACACGACGAAATTACGCCAGGTTATCATATGAGTAAAATTCATTGGAATTCCGTCATCATTGATGGCAATTTATCGCATAAATTAATCAGAGAATTGGTTGATGATTCTTATAAATTGGTGGTAAAAGGACTGACTAAAAAGCAACAAAAAGAGTTTGGGTTTGAAAGTTAGTGGAGTAAGAAGTCAGAAGTCCGAAGACGGAAGACCGAAGACTGCCTGCCTGCAAGACCGAAGATTGGCGGCAGACTATAAGTTTTAACTTTTAATATTTAACTTTTAACTTTATGCGGGTTAGGGGGCCAATTGTTTCCTCCGGTAATCAGATGGTGTAACGCCTTTTATCGCTTTAAATTTCCGGTTAAAATTGGCCAGATTGTTAAAACCTGATTTATAGGAGATTTCGGTGATGTTTAAATCGTTGTTTTTGGTCAGCAATTTACATGCATTTCCGATTCTGATATCGATTAAAAAATTTACAAAAGTCTTGTTGGTTCGCTGCTTAAAATACCTGCAAAAGGCATTGGGCGTCATATTCGCAATATCGGCTACATGGTCTAAAGTAACTTCTTTGTGAAAATTATTCATCGTATATTGAAAAATATCGCTCATTCTTTTACCTTCATCGCCATCATATTTTTTTAAATTGATTAATGAGGATAATGTTTGTTTTTCTGCTTCAGAAATTAAAGACAGAATGTCTAAAAAAGCAGTAAACTGTTTGTATTTCGAATAATTGTCAATTTTTGTCAATAATGAGAAAAGTTCCGGTTTGTTGGAAAGTACCTCAAATCCTAAAACAGCATCATAAAAAAAGGCGTTGAAATGTTCAAATTCTGGCATATTAAAAAAATGTTCACCATAGGAGTTTTTCGAAAAAAACAAGGAGATCATTACGGTTTCCTGCTCAAAGGCAGCATCTCTTTTAAAAATATGCGGTAAGTTTTCGCCGATTACAAAAATGTCGTTTTTTTTAAATTCCCCAACGCAATCGCCAATAATATAAGTGCCTTCGCCTTCAACAAAAATACTTATTTGAATTTCCTGATGTTGGTGCAGTTTTTCATAAAAAGACGCTTCATCATATTTCTGAATGTATAAAGTTACATTTTCTGGTTTCGGAATTTTAAATGGCAATACCTTCATATCTGCGAATTATACGTCGAAATTAATCTATTTTTTTGATTAAACGATAAATACAAGGTAAAATACTATTATGAATAGCTAATAAATAGGCTAGTGCCAAAACTTAGAAAGTATTATTTTGGTTGCAAAAAGCCCCCTAACCCCCGAAGGGGGGATTTTGAGCGTTAAAAGTTTAATAGTTTGCTTTGCCTTAGGTAGCATGAAACTTTTAATTTAGAGTTTTTAAAAATATTTAAAATTACTGATTATGAGCATACAATGGAACGGCGTAATGCCAGCAGTTACAACAAAATTCACCAATGAAGACACTTTGGATTTGGTGAATTTTGAACTAAATATCAACGCGCAATTGGCGGCCGGCGTCAACGGAATTATCCTTGGAGGCACTTTGGGCGAAGCAAGTACGCTTACTGCGGATGAAAAAAGAATGCTGATCAAAAAAACAGTTGAAATTGTAAAAGGCAAAGTTCCTGTGATTATCAATATTGCGGAACAATCCACAACTGGCGCCATTGCAGCCGTTCGTTTGGCCGAAGAATACGGCGCAAACGGATTGATGTTGCTGCCACCGATGCGTTACAAAGCCGATGCCCGGGAAACGGTAACCTATTTTAAAAAAATTGCCAAAAGCACTTCGTTGCCAATTATGATTTACAACAATCCGGTCGATTATGGCATTGAAGTTACGTTGGATATGTTTGAGGAATTGATGGACTGTGAAAATATCCAGGCGGTAAAAGAATCTAGCCGCGATATTTCAAATGTGAGCAGGATGAAAACACGTTTTGGGGATCGTTTTAAAATTTTATGCGGTGTTGACACGTTAGCTTTGGAGAGTTTATTGATGGGCGCCGATGGCTGGGTTGCGGGTTTGGTTTGTGCGTTTCCACTTGAAACTGTTACGATTTATAAATTGGCAAAAGCGGGAAAAACACAAGAGGCCGTCGCTATTTATCGTTGGTTTTTACCTTTGTTGGAGTTGGATATAAACACTAAATTGGTACAAAATATTAAATTGGCGGAAGTTGCCACGGGAATTGGCACCGAAAATGTGCGGGAACCGCGTTTGCCGTTGGTGGGTGAAGAAAGGGCAAAAGTGTTGGCGATTATTGAAAAAGCGTTGAAAAACAGACCGATCATCAATTGAAAGGCCCCCTTACCCCCGAAAGCCCCCTAACCCCCGAAGGGGGAATAAAAAAGTTAAAAGTTAAAAGTTAAAAGTTAAATTTAGGTAAAGCAATTTTGAAGTGGAATTTCTTGCCGAAAAATAAATAATACAACATGCCAACAATAAAAAAAATGATCACAGGAAAAAATTACATCGGAAATCTGCTTTCATCAACAGGGAAAGTAACATTTAAAACATTCAATCCGCAGGAAAATAAGGAGAACGATGTTGTTTTTTCTGAAGCTTCTTCGGCAGAAATTGAGATGGCGGTTGCATTGGCATCAGAAGTTTTTAAGGAATTTAGACATGTTTCGGGAGTTAAAAAAAGTGAATTTTTAAATCAAATCGCCAACGAAATTGAATCGATGGGAGATGAGCTTATAAAAATGTATTGCTTAGAATCAGGTTTGCCGGAAGGCAGGGCAATTGGCGAAAGAGGAAGAACCATTTTTCAGTTGCGCACTTTTGCCAATTTGGTCAAAGAAGGATCTTGGGTAGAAGCCACCATTGATACTGCCGACCCAAACCGACAACCGATTCCAAAAGTTGACATTCGTAAAATGTTAATTCCAATCGGCCCGGTGGTTGTTTTTGGCGCAAGCAATTTTCCGTTGGCCTATTCAACAGCTGGCGGAGATACAGCTTCGGCTTTCGCAGCCGGTTGTCCGGTTATCGTAAAATCGCATCCAATGCACGCCGGAACTGGCGAATTGGTAGCATCAGCCATTATAAACGCTGCCGAAAAAACCGGAATGCCAAACGGCGTATTTTCAAATTTAAACAGCAGCGGCATTGAAGTTGGTGTTGCGTTGGTGAAACATCCGCAGGTAAAAGCGGTTGGTTTTACGGGAAGCATTGGCGGAGGAAGGGCTTTGTACAATATGGCTTCACAGCGTCCGGAACCCATTCCTGTTTTTGCAGAAATGGGAAGCGTAAATCCGGTGATTATTTTACCGGAAGCCGCAAAAAACAAAGGAAAGGATTGGGCAAAAATTTATGCAGGTTCCATAACGTTGAGTTCGGGACAATTTTGCACAAATCCGGGGTTGATTTTAGGAATAAAAAGCGGTGATTTGACCAATTTCATTGAAAAATTATCAGAAGAAATCATAAAAATTGAACCATCTTGTATGTTGCATCCAAACATTATTGGCGCTTATGAAACCAAAAAAGCGGTTATGCAAAAACAAAAAGGTTTGCAAACTAAGGCAAGTTTTTCTGATGAAATTGCCCCTAATTTTGGCAGGCAAGCAATTACAACCGTTGAAGGTGCCACTTTTTTAGAAAATACCGCTTTGCATCAGGAGGTTTTCGGGCCATTTTCTATGGTGGTTCAATGCGAAAATGCGCAACAATTGGAAGAAATTATTGCCAATTTGGAAGGTCAGTTAACAGGAACAGTTTTGGCCGAAAATGAAGAATTGAAAAATTATAATAATGTAATAAATGCACTTCAAAACAGGGTTGGACGCATTATTTTTAATGGCGTTCCAACGGGTGTTGAGGTTTGTGCTGCCATGGTTCACGGCGGCCCGTATCCGGCATCAACCGACAGCCGATTTACGGCGGTGGGAATCAATTCCATAAAACGTTGGGTGCGTCCGTTTAGTTTTCAAAGCTGGCCAAACGATTTGTTGCCAGATGAATTGCAGCATGAAAATCCGCTAAAAATTTCAAGGATTATCGACGGAAAAAGCACGGCAGAACCTTTATCAAAATAATCATGGGCCGAAAAACATTTTTTTGCCTTGATGCGCATACTTGCGGAAATCCTGTTCGTGTTGTTGCCGGCGGCGGTCCGAATTTAAAAGGTGCGAATATGAGCGAAAAGCGTCAGCATTTTTTGAAAGAATTCGACTGGATTCGCAAAGGATTGATGTTTGAGCCGCGCGGTCACGATATGATGAGCGGAAGCATTTTATTTCCGCCACACGATGAGGAAAATGATTTTGCCATTTTATTTATAGAAACTTCCGGATGTTTGCCTATGTGTGGCCATGGAACTATTGGAACGGTGACCATCGCCATTGAAGAAGGATTGATTGTGCCTAAAATTCCAGGTAAAATAAGGATGGAAGCACCGGCCGGATTGGTGCAAATTGAATATCAAAAAACCGGTAAAAAAGTGGATTGGGTAAAATTGATCAACGTAAAATCGTATTTGGCGGCTGAAGGATTAACGGTTGATTGTCCGGAATTGGGAGAAATCACTTTTGATGTTGCCTACGGCGGAAATTATTACGCCATTGTTGATCCTCAACAAAATTTTAGTGGTATTCACAATTTTACGGCAAGTAAATTGATCCAATATTCACAAGTTGTCAGAACGCGCATCAATGAGAAATATCCCAATTTATTTGTGCATCCCGAGAATGAAACCATCAAAGATGTGAGCCATATGTTGTGGACAGGGAATCCAATCGACCCAAATTCTTCAGGCAGAAATGCTGTTTTTTATGGCGACAAAGCCATAGATCGTTCACCTTGCGGCACCGGAACATCGGCACGTATGGCGCAATTATATGCAAAAGGCAAACTAAAACTGGGAGAAGAATATATCCACGAAAGTTATATTGGCTCTAAATTTATTGGCAACATAGTGGAAGAAACCACTTTGGACGGAAAAAAAGCAATTGTGCCAAGTATTCAGGGATGGGCAAAAATATACGGATACAACACCATTTTGATTGATGAGGAAGATGATCCGTACGCACACGGATTTCAGGTTTTGTAGGCCCTGGAAGGATAAAATGTTAAAAGTTAAATACTAAAAGTATAGTTTTAATTAAACAATCATAAATTGAAAAGTGTAATCATCATTGGAGGCGGAATCATCGGATTGTGTTCTGCTTATTATTTGGCAAAAGAAGGCGTTCAAGTTACGGTTATTGATAAATCTGATATGGCGGACGGATGTTCTTACGGAAATGCGGGGATGATTGTTCCCAGCCACATTATTCCAATGGCGCAACCGGGCGTCATTCACCAAGGCATCAAATGGATGTTCAATGCCAAAAGTCCGTTTTACATAAAACCTGCTTTAAGTTTGGATTTGCTTTCCTGGCTGATTCAATTTTATAAAAATTCCAATCAAAATCACGTTGACAAATCTATGGTTCCTTTGCGGAATCTTTCTTTATTCAGCAAAGAATTGTATCAGGAACTT
This sequence comes from Lutibacter sp., assembly GCA_030656195.1. Taxonomy (GTDB): domain Bacteria; phylum Bacteroidota; class Bacteroidia; order Flavobacteriales; family Flavobacteriaceae; genus Lutibacter. The sequence goes on along the minus strand of JAUSOJ010000313.1, from coordinate 7,563 downwards.
GCGCAATCAGCCAATGAATTTAGCTATCAGGAAAAAGGGCTTTTGATGCTTTACAATACCGAAAAAGTAGGGGAAGAAGAAGTTAAAATAGGAAAAATAGCAGAAGAATTGGGGATTGATGTTGATTTTTTAAACCAACAGGAAGTTAAAGAATTAGAAAAAAACATTGCTGTTAACGCTTTGGGCGCGGTGCATTATAAATCGGATGCGCATTTGTCTCCAAATCATTTTATCGCCTTCTTAAAAGCCGAATTAAATGAAATGGGCGTGAAGATGATTTCCAATTGTTCTGTGATTGATTTTAAACTTTCTGAAGGAAAAATAGCTGAATTAATTACAAATAAAGGTGATTTTAAAGCCGATGAATTTGTGATTGCCACAGGTTCCTGGAGTGTTGAAGTTGCCAAAAAATTAGGTGTAAAATTGCATATTTTGCCGGGCAAAGGCTATAGTTTTAATGTGGAAAACCTCATGTTAAAACCTACAATTCCAACTATTTTATGCGAAGGAAAAGTAGCTGTAACACCTTTGGGCGAAACAGTTAGGTTTGGCGGAACTTTGGAAATCACCAACAACAACGACACTAAAATCAACATCAAAAGGCTGGAAGGAATTGTTGAAAAAGTGAATCAGTTTTATCCTGATATTAAAGTTGGCCTTCCTGATAAAGAAAAAGTGTGGCATGGTTTTAGGCCTTGCACACCAACTGGAATGCCTATTATTGAGAAATCTGAAAAAATTAAAAATTTAACCATCGCAACAGGCCATGCGATGATGGGTTTGAGCTTGGCGCCAGCTTCCGGCAAATTGGTAAGTGAATTGATTTTGGGCAAAAAAACATCGGTGGATATTACCGAATTTAGGAGTTGTTAATGTTTTTTGGTTACTTTTGACTATGAATTCTATCGAAATTTTAATAAAACTCAGAAGAATTGTGCGTTCCATAAATTTGGAAAGCAAACGCGTGGATAAAGAATTGGGCGTGAGCATTCCGCAATTGTTATGTCTGCAATTTTTGGCGGAACAAGAAGACTACCGAGCAAATTCGTCAAAATTAAAGGGTTTTTTAAATTTAAATGCGAGCACCATAACCGGAATTATTGCCAGGCTGGAGAAAAAAAACTTGGTTGTAAAACTCCCTAAAGTTACCGACAAACGAATTACCTTAATTTCTTTAACAGCTAAAGGAATGGCGCTTATCCAAAATGCGCCAATTACTTTTCAGCAAAAATTAAGTGAAAAATTGCAAGCCCTTCCGCCGGAAAAACTTAAAACGATTGTAGACGGCATGGATATGCTGACCGAACTTATGGAAGTTGATGAAATTGATGCGTCACCCATTATTACTTCAGAAGAATTTATATAGCAATTTACAGCATTGATTTATTGTTTTTTAATCATTAATAGTTTCTGCAGAAAGAGTGGATTTTGAGCAATTTTTGTTTAAAATAATCAACATTAATTGCATTAAAAGTCTATTTTTTGCTTGCTTATTGAATTATATTAATTAAATAATAATAGTTTCTATAGAAACTAATTCGTATTTTTGCATTATAATCAATAAAATAACACAAGAACTATGCTCATTATACAGGTAAAGGAAGGCGAAAACATTGACAGAGCGCTAAAGAGATACAAACAAAAAACACGAAGAACAAAACTGATAAATAATTTAAGGGACCAAAAACAATTTATCAAAAAATCGGTTAAAAACAGGAAGCAAAAAGGAAAAGCGATTTATGTTCAGAATTTAAGAAATCAAGAGGACAAATAGGGATGGAGACTTTTAAAATTTACAATAAAATCACAGAACCTTCGGCAGCAGAAAAGGAAGAAGTTATTTCTTTTTTATTTCAGCATTTGCAGGAATACGGTGATAAAAAAGAGGATATTGGTAAATGTTTCGATTTTGCCATCAAGGATTCAAATGAAGGACTTGGCGGATTTGTGCTGATGCTGCTCGAAAATGACGAAATAATGGGTGCAACAATTGTCAACAAAACCGGAATGGCGGGTTATATTCCTGAAAACATTCTTGTTTACATTGCCGTTCACGCAAAAACCAGAGGCAAAGGCTACGGAAAAAAATTGATGAACAAAGCCATTGAATTGGCCGACGGAGATATTGCTTTGCACGTTGAACCAAACAATCCTGCCAAATTTTTATACGAAAAATTAGGCTTTGAAAACAAATACTTAGAAATGCGCCTTAAAAAACAAAAATAGAACACTATGGCTATTTTAGACATTATTGTTTTTGTTGTTTACATGGTTTCGGTTTTGGGAATTGGTTTTTATTTTTTCAATAAAAACAAAACCGTTAAAGACTATTACATTGGCGGAGGTGAAATGAGTAGTTTGCATGTTGGGTTATCCGTTGTTGCAACAGATGTTGGAGGTGGATTTTCCATTGGATTGGGAGGACTTGGTTTTGTGATGGGAATATCCGGTTCCTGGATGTTATTTACCGGACTTATAGGCGCTTGGTTAAGCGCCGTTTTTTTGATTCCTAAGGTTGTTAAACTTGGCAATTTTCATGGTTTTTTAACATTTCCCGAATTTTTGAAACACAGTTATGGAACCACAGTTGCTATGGTTGCGGGCATCATTTCATTTATTGGCTATTTAGGCTTTACTTCATCGCAATTTCTTGCCGGCGCAAAGTTGGCAGTTGGTACATTCCCTTCTCTCGATTTAAATGAAGCATTGCTTATAATGGGTGGTATTGCACTTATTTACACTGCATTTGGCGGCATGAAAGCCGTTATTTATACGGATACTTTTCAATGGCTGGTTTTGATGGGTGGATTAATATTTATTGGAATTCCGGTTGCTTATAATTATTTGGGCGGTTATGAAGCTATTGTAAGTGTACTTCCCGATAAATACTTTTCATTGCAAAATGTCTCTTGGATTCAGCTTATAAATTGGTTTGTGATTATTGTTCCTATTTGGTTTGTTGGAATGACCCTTTACCAAAGAATATATGCTTGTAAAGATGAAAAAACAGCAAAGAAAGCTTGGTTTATTGCTGGGCTTTTTGAATATCCCATTATGGCTTTTATGGGTGTAATTCTTGGGTTGTTTGCACGAGTTGCAGCCGCAAAAGGCGTATTTATTTCTGATGGATTTGAAAGTGAAATTGGAATGGATCCTGAAATGGGAATGCCTTTGCTTTTAAAACATGTATTGCCGATAGGACTTATGGGATTGATGTTATCAGCCTATTTTTCAGCAATAATGTCCACAGCAGACAGTTGTTTGTTGGCAGCATCCGGTAATTTTGTGACAGATATATTGGGGCTTAAAAAACTAAATAAAAAAACCATTAGAATTTCCCAAATTATCACATTCTTTGTTGGAGGTGCAGCAATAATAATTGCCACCACGATGCAAAGTGTACTGGAATTGATGTTGTTATCCTATTCGTTTATGGTTTCCGGCCTGCTGGTTCCCGTATTGGGAATATTGTTGTCTAAAAAGCAAAAACCTTTAGCCGCTTTGCTTTCCATGCTTGTCGGTGGTTCAACTACTTTAATCTTAACATTTCTGGAAGTGAAAATCCCTTACGGTTTTGACCCTATATTAATTGGAATTTTACTATCTTCCATTGTCTATTTATCAATTAAAAAATAATATTATGGCTTATATAACGCTCAATAAGAAATCTTTAGCACATAATTATTCATTTTTACAAGATTCATTTCGAAGTCATGGAAGAGAATGGGCGCCTGTTTTAAAGATGCTTTGCGGAAATAAAACCTTCTTGGAATTTGTGTTGTCGTTGGGTGACGAACAGGTTTGCGATGCCAGGCTAACCAATTTAAAAACCATTAAAAGCATCAATCCTAACAAAGAAACCATCTACATAAAACCGCCTGCGAAAAGAAGCATAGCCAGCATAGTGAAATATGCCGATGTAAGTTTCAATACCGAATTAACGACCATAAAATGGCTCTCGGAAGAAGCAGTTAAGCAAGAAAAAATCCACCGAATTATTATTATGATTGAATTGGGCGATTTGCGCGAAGGCATTTTGGGGGAGCATTTGATGGGTTTTTACAAAAAAATATTTGAGTTGCCCAATATACACGTTGCGGGAATTGGCGCCAATCTTAATTGTTTAAACGGCATCATGCCAAGCAAAGACAAACTCATTCAATTAAGTTTGTATGAACAATTGATTGAGGCGAAATTTGGTAAAAAAATAGATTATGTGTCGGGCGGATCATCAGTAATGCTGCCGCTTTTGTTGAAAAAGCAAATTCCCAAAGGCGTCAATCATTTCCGTATTGGGGAATCGCTGTTTTTTGGTGTTGATTTGTTTACCAATAAAACAATACACAAAATGAAAAACGATGTTTTTATGCTTTATGCCGAAATCATTGAAATTACCGAAAAACCCATTGTTCCTTATGGTTATATGGAAGAAAATCCATCGGGAGAAACCATGGAAATTGACCCAGAGGATTATGGAAAAAACCACAGCAGGGGAATTTTGGACATCGGACTTTTAGATATTTCAAAAACTGAATTCATCATGCCTGTTGATGAAAATATTTCTTTTATTGGCGCAAGCTCGGATATGTTGGTGGTTGATTTGAGCCAAACAACAAAAAAATATAAAGTGGGTGATTTGGTAAGGTTTAAAATGAAATATATGGGAGCGTTGCGCATTATGAACTCCGAATATATCGATAAAAAACTGGTTTAATGTATTGCTTTCTTTCCAGATTGGTTCGGATGCTGTTTTATGGCATTAAATTTTCTTCAAAATTGATTTTAAAGCGAAAAAACTTCCTTAAATTTAGACTTTTTCAATAGAAAATGTAACTAAATTAAACGGTATGAGATACGCGCAAATTCCTTCCTCTTTATTTATTAAAAACAGACAAGATTTTACGGCAAAAATGGAACCTAATTCCATTGCGATATTGACATCAAATGATGTAATGCCTAACAATGCAGATGATGAAATGGGATTTTCCCAAAACAATGATTTGTTTTATTTAAGCGGCGTTGATCAGGAAGAGTCTATTTTAGTTTTATATCCTGATGCCGCATTGCCTGCAAACAGGGAAATTTTATTTGTGAAAGAAACCAGCGAATTGATAAAGATTTGGGAAGGTGACAAATTAACCAAAGAAAAGGCTTTTGAAGTTTCGGGTGTTAAAAATGTAAAATGGCTGCAGGATTTTGACCTGACACTGCAATATATGGCGTTTGAAGCAGACACTTTTTATTTGGGACACAATGAACATAAAAAAACATTGACTGCTGAAATGTTGACGCAACAGGACAGAATGATTGCCAAATGCAAAGAAAAATATCCATTGCACAATTACCGGCGCGCCGCAAAAATTACGCGAGAACTTCGTCAAATTAAATCGGAAGAAGAAATTGTATTGATGCAACAAGCCGCAAACATCAGTGTTAGCGGTTTTAAAAGGGTTTTAAAAGCGGTGAAACCTGGCATGATGGAGTACGAGTTAGAAGCGGAATTGACCTATGAGTTCGTCAGAAATGGTGCAAAACGTCACGCATTTATGCCAATTGTTGCTTCGGGAGCAAATGCTTGTGCTTTGCATTACAACACAAATGATTCCATTTGTAAAGAAGGCGATATGATTTTGATGGATTTTGGCGTTTGTTATGCAAATTATAATTCGGATACAACACGTTGTTTTCCGGTAAACGGGAAATTTTCCGAACGTCAAAAAGAAGTTTACAATGCAGTGTTACATTGTTTAAAAGAAGGATCGAAATTGTTAAAACCCGGAGCGGTTTCAGCCGAATACGAAAAACAAATGGCAAGTTTGGTTGAGCAACAACTGATTAATTTGGGTTTGCTGGATGCCGAAAAAGTCAAAATGCAAGATCCAGAAAATCCGTTGTATAAAAAATACTTTATGCATGGAACGGCCCATTTTATTGGTTTGGATGTGCACGATGTTGGTTTATACACCAGGCCATTTGAAGCGGGAATGGTGCTTACTTGCGAACCCGGAATTTATATTGCCGAAGAAGGCATTGGCTGTCGTTTGGAAAACGATTATTTAATCACCGAAAATGGCAATATCAATTTAACGGCAGAAATGCCCATTGAAATTGATGAAATTGAAAACCTTATAAAAGGATAAAATAAAAGCCGCTGATGCGGCTTTTATTTATTTTAATTTTTTAATGGTACAGCCAATGGCTTTGGTGTTAGTAACCTTTGGCAATTTATTGTCTAACAAAGCGTTAACAGCATCTTCAACATATCGTTCAGTAACAGCGGCAGCATCGGAAAAATTATTGTCGATGGCACCAATATAGGCAACTTTATTGCCTTTTTTATCTTTGCTTAAAATGTAAACGTGCGGTGTTCTGGTTGCTCCGTATTGTGGATAAATTTTTTGGCCAAGATCTTGTAAATACGGAAATGTAAATCCTTTTTCTTTTGCGCGTTGTTGCATATCTTTTAAATCATCTCCTTTAATGGCTTTTGGGTCATTCGGATTTATTGCAATTACAGGAAAACCCTTGTCTTTATACATTTTATCCAAAGCAGTAATGCGATCTTCATAAGCAATGGAATACGGACAAGTATTGCAGGTGAAAATTATAATAAATCCTTTAGCGTTTTTAAAGTTGCTAAGAGAAACCATTTTACCGTCAATATTTTTTAAATTAAAATCGGTAGCATAATTACCCACATCATAGCCATCATTTGTTGGCTTTGACGTAAACGCCGCCAGTAAGCCAACTGCAGCTAATAAAACATATACCTTTAGTGTTTTCATAATTATTTGGTTTTTAAAAAGTTAGTTACTTCCTGTTCTAATTGTTTGTATGTTAACGATTGCTCATAAAACGTTCGTTTGTTTTTGTTATAAATTAAAGTTGCCGGTATTGCTCCGCTCCACGATTCATCCACTTTCGGAATCCAAGAATTATGGTCGGTATCAACCATTGCAATTACTTTAGATTTTAAGTTGTTTTCTATCATAAAAGGGATTAATCTCGACTCAATTTGATTGGGGAAATCTAAACTCACTAAAATAACAGTTACATTTTTTCCGGCATATAGTTTATGTAATTTTTCAAAAGCAGGCAATTCTTCTACACATGGTTTGCACCAGGTAGCCCAAAAATTAACTACATATGTTTTATCATCAGATTTGTTGAGCAGCGGTTTTAAAGTTTCGTAAGTATAGGTTTCAACAAATGGTTTTTCTGCCTCATTTATTTGGTTTATGTCACCGTTTTCGGGATTCATTTTTGTGTCGGTTTTACATCCAACAATCATAATTAAAATAAAAATAAACCACAGTTTTTTCATAATTGGTTTTAAATGTAGTAATTACCAGCTTCTTTATAAAACTATTAACACAACCTTAACAACACAAAAATATTTAATAATTTCAGAGATAAGTTTTACTTATTAATATTTTAACAAATTATTTGCATTTTTTGGTTCGATGTTATTTTTGATTGCAAACGGTGATGGTGTAAAATTGGAATCAGTAGAAGTTTTAGCTTTTAATGATAAATTGGCGCTGTTATTTTCCGATGCCGTAA
>JAUSOJ010000243.1 GCA_030656195.1 Lutibacter sp. | reverse complement strand
AACTTATAGAAGGATGTAAAAAGGGCGATGCCAAGGCCCAATTTACGATGTATAAACTATACTATAAAGCGATGTATAATACGGCTTTCAGAATATTAAATGATTCTTTTGAGGCGGAAGATGTGATGCAGGAATCGTTTTTATCGGCTTTCACAAAATTGGATTCGTTTAGTGAACAGGTAACTTTTGGCGCCTGGCTGAAAAAAATAGTGATCAACAACAGCATTACCGCATTAAGAAAGAATCATAAATTTGAAACGGTTCCGCTTGAAAAAGTTGCCATTTCGGCCGTTGAGGAAGATGTTGCCGATTACCCCGAAGTGAATGTTGGCGAGATTTTAAATAAAAGGGCCACGCTAAAAAGCAACTATAAAGTGGCCTTGACCTTAAATTTAATTGAAGGGTACGATTGTGAAGAAATTGCCCAGATTATGGACATTAGTTATGAAAATACACGAACGACCATTTCAAGGGCGAAAAATAAATTAAGACAACTTTTATCTGAGAGTTATGCAAGATAATATGGAAAAAATATTTAAAGAATTGGAAAATCAGTTTGATGTGGAAGAGCCAAATATGGGCCATTTCAACCGATTTGAAGCAAAATTGAACAAAGGCAGAAAACCAAATATTCTTTTGAAGCTGTGGCCTTTTATTGCTGTTGCGGCATCTGTTATTTTAATTTTTGGGATTTGGCTTGGCGCCTCATTTTCAAAACAGGGCATGGAATTGGCGAAAGTCTCTACGGAAATGGGCGAAACCCAAAATTACTTTGTTGCCACCATTGAAAAGGAACTTGCCAACATTGAAAATGAACGAAATTCTGATACTGAAAAAATAATTAATGACGGATTACAGCAATTAAACAAACTGGAAAAACAGTATGAGACCCTCACTTTTGAGCTCAAAGAAAGTACGGAAGACAAAAGAATTATATACGCAATGATCTCAAATTTTCAACAGCGCATTGAAATTTTACAAAGCTTATTGATTCAAATAGAGGATGTTAAACAATTAAAAATACAAAATAATGAAAAATTCAGCTAAACTATTGCTTCTTTTTTTACTGATTCCGTTGGCTATTTTTGCTTCAGAAAAAAAAGGAAAATACACCAAAAATAAAACGATTTCCAAAGAGTTTAAAGTAAGCAAAGACGCCACTTTAAACGTATCAAACAAATACGGAAATATTGATATTGTCACTTGGAACGAAAACAAAATAGAAGTCATTGTTAAAATTACGACCAACGGCGATGATGAAGACAAAGTTAAAAAGCGTTTGGAGGAAATTACAGTAGATTTTAATGCAAATTCCTCCAATGTTTCGGCAAAAACAATGATTGATAAAGCTGCAACAACCTGGAATTTTTGGGGAAACAAAAATAACGTGACTATGGAAATTAATTACCTGATTAAAATGCCCATTACCAATAATGTGAATTTAAGCAATGACTATGGCGGAATTAACCTGAACAAACTGGAAGGAAAAGCAACCATTAATTGCGATTACGGCAAATTAAATATTGGTGAATTGTTAAATGCCTCAAACAACATAAATATTGATTACACCAACAATTCCACTATTTCTTATATGAAAAACGGTACTGTAAACGCCGATTATTCCACGCTGAGAATTGAAAGAGCGGGAAATATTGAGTTAAATGCTGATTATTCGCAAATCGCTTTTGGAACAGCAGACCGTTTAAATTACTCCTGCGATTACGGCAGCTTAAAGATTGGAAATGTAAGGAACTTAAGCGGAACAAGTGATTATATGAATTTAACCGTTGATAAATTGCTTGAATCGGGCACATTTAACTTGGATTATGGTTCTTTAAAAGTTCAAGAATTGGGCCCAGGTTTGAAAAATTTAAGCATTCAATCGTCTTATACCCACGTAAAACTTGGTTTGCATCCAAATACATCCTTTGATATTACGGCGGCCTTAAGTTATACCGGATTTAAACGCGGAGCTGGTTTTACCTTCAATAAGGAAATTGAAAAACCCACTTCAAAATATTACGAGGGTTATTACAATTCGCCAAATTCAGGCAAGCAAATTTCAATAAAATCGAGTTATGGAAGCATTTCTTTTAACAACAACTAAAAACAAAACGATGAAAACACTGATCAGCATTTTAACATTATTAATTGTCAGCGTAAACCTTAACGCGCAAGTATATACAAAAAATATTAAAGGCAATGCTAAGATAAAAACGGAAAAAAGAAGCGTTTCTGATTACGATAAAATAAGTGTTGCCGGTTCATTCGACGTAAAATTGGTCAAAGGAAAAGAAGGCGCTATTTCCATTATTGCCGATGAAAATTTAATGGAATACATTGAAACGGAAGTTGAAAATGGCCATTTAAAAATTCAGCCAA
>JAUSOJ010000308.1 GCA_030656195.1 Lutibacter sp. | reverse complement strand
GGCTTTTTGTCTTAACAAAGCTATATGTTCTTTAACAGCGGAAGCATTTGCTTTGTTCAAGTTTTCAACCACCGTAATTTGGTATTGTTTTTCTTTTTCGGTGGCTCTGATTACTTCTTGTGGTAACACCGTTGGCGAACCTTTGCTGCTTAAAAAGGTGTTTACGCCAATAATTGGAAATTCGCCATTGTGTTTTAAGGTTTCGTAGTACAAGCTTTCTTCCTGAATTTTACTGCGTTGGTACATCGTTTCCATCGCGCCCAAAACACCGCCGCGTTCCGTAATTCTGTCAAATTCAGCATAAATGGCTTCTTCCACCAAATCGGTTAATTCTTCAATGATAAAAGAACCCTGAATCGGATTTTCATTTTTGGTCAATCCCAATTCTTTGTTGATAATCAGCTGAATGGCCATAGCACGACGTACACTTTCTTCGGTTGGCGTTGTAATTGCCTCATCATAAGCATTGGTATGCAAACTGTTGCAATTGTCGTAAATGGCATACAAAGCCTGCAAAGTTGTACGAATATCATTAAAGTCAATTTCCTGCGCATGCAAACTTCTTCCTGAAGTTTGAATGTGATATTTCAGCATTTGCGCTCTTGCATTTGCTCCATATTTCTCTTTCATGGCTTTCGCCCAAATTTTACGGGCAACCCTTCCAATCACTGCATATTCCGGATCAACGCCGTTGGAAAAGAAGAAGGATAAATTCGGTCCGAATTCATTAATATCCATTCCTCTTGATAAATAATATTCCACATAAGTAAATCCGTTTGCCAGGGTAAATGCCAATTGCGAAATTGGATTTGCGCCGGCTTCCGCGATATGATATCCGGAAATGGAAACCGAATAAAAGTTGATGATGTTGTTGGCAATAAAATATTCCTGAACGTCGCCCATTAATCGCAAAGCAAATTCTGTGGAAAAAATACAGGTATTTTGCGCCTGATCTTCTTTTAAAATATCGGCTTGCACCGTTCCGCGGACTTTAGAAATGGTTTCTGTTTTAATTTTTTTATAAATGTCAAGCGATAAAACTTCATCACCGGTAACACCCAATAAGCGTAAACCCAATCCGTTATTTCCTTCCGGTAATTCGCCTTGATATTGCGGACGCGCAACACCTTTTTTCTTATAAATGGCGTTTATTTTTTCTTCAGTTTCCTTTTCAAGTCCGTTGGCAACAATGTATTTTTCACATTCTTGGTCTATCGCGGCATTCATAAAAAAGGCAAGCATCATTGGTGCCGGACCGTTAATAGTCATAGAAACGGAAGTCATTGCATTGGTCAAATCGAAACCTGAATACAATTTTTTCGCATCGTCCAAACAACAAACTGAAACGCCTGCATTTCCAATTTTTCCGTAAATATCCGGACGAATATCAGGGTCATTTCCGTATAAAGTCACGGAATCAAATGCGGTGGACAAACGTTTTGCCGGAAGTCCCAAACTCACGTAATGAAAACGTCGGTTCGTGCGCTCAGGTCCGCCTTCGCCGGCAAACATTCTTGCAGGATCTTCTCCTGTTCTTTTGAACGGAAAAAGTCCTGCGGTATAAGGAAATTCTCCGGGAACATTTTCTTCTAAAGTCCACAATAACAAATCGCCCCAAGCCTCGTATTTTGGCAGCGAAATTTTTGGAATTTGGGTGTGCGACAAAGATTCGCTGTGTGTTTGGATGCTCAATTCTTTACCACGAACATTGAAAGTAAAAACTTCATTTTTATAGGATTGTTTTTTGGCTTCCCAATTTAAAATGAGTTCCCAGTTGTAAGGATTTAAATCCATTTTAACCCGCGCAAATTCTTTGAACAACAGTGATAAAAATGATTTGTCGGCCTCAGTTTTAACAATTTTAAGTATTTCATCTTCATTTATTCCAATTTTACTCAGATGAGGTTGATTGGTTTCACTCGCAATGTTGGCAACGGAACAAATCGTTTTATAAATCCCAAATAACTTTTGGGCAACTTCTTTTTGGGTTTTTGCAGTTTTGTTATAATTCCTGTTATTTTCAGTGATTTCCGACAAATAACGCACGCGGTTTGGCGGAATGATAAATTGTTTTTCGCTTATTTTATCAGAAACTTCAAAAGTGCTTTTAAAATGAGTTCCGGTTTTTTCGTTAATTTTTTTGACAAGCACCTGATACAATTCATTCGTTCCCGGATCGTTAAACTGGGAAGCGATAGAACCGTAAACCGGCATCGAATCCACGCTGTTTTCCCATAAATTATGGTTACGTTGGTATTGTTTTTTCACGTCGCGTAAGGCATCCAAAGCGCCGCGTTTGTCGAATTTATTCAGGGCAATGACATCGGCAAAATCAATCATGTCAATTTTTTCCAATTGCGTTGCAGCACCATATTCTGGCGTCATCACATACAAGGAAACATTTGAATGTTCTACAATTTCAGTGTCGCTTTGCCCAATTCCCGAAGTTTCCAAAATCACCATATCAAATCCGGCAACTTTTAAAATGTCAACAGCAATGCTCACGTGTTTAGATAAGGCCAAATTGGATTGGCGCGTGGCAAGCGAACGCATATAAACACGGTCGTTTTTTATGGAATTCATTCTAATCCGGTCGCCCAATAAAGCGCCGCCTGTTTTCCTTTTTGAAGGATCAACCGAAACAATCGCGATTGTTTTTTCGGGAAAATCTATTAAATATCTTCGCACCAATTCATCCACCAAAGACGATTTTCCTGAACCGCCGGTGCCAGTAATTCCCAAAACCGGTGTCTCCGATTTTTTGGATGCTGTTTTAATTTCGTTTATAAATTGGGGATGTTTTTCTGAGAAATTCTCAGCGGCAGAAATGGCTTTCGCCAATTGCATCGGATTTTTCTTAGCCAAATCGGCAGCTGAAAAATCAATAATTTCACCCGTTGGGAAATCGCAGGTTGCAATCATATCATTAATCATTCCCTGCAAACCCAGGCTTCTGCCATCATCTGGGGAATAAATTTTTGTAATTCCGTAATCGGTCAATTCTTTAACTTCTTCCGGCAGAATTACGCCACCGCCGCCGCCAAATATTTTAATTTGTGGTGCACCTTTTTCCTGAAGCAAATCGTGCATATATTTAAAATACTCCATATGTCCGCCCTGATAGGAAGTCATCGCAATCGCATTTGCATCTTCTTCAATGGCACAATTAACCACTTCTTCCACGCTTCTGTCGTGTCCTAAGTGAATCACTTCAACGCCGGTAGCCTGAATAATTCTTCGCATAATATTGATGGCGGCATCGTGACCGTCAAATAGGGAAGCGGCTGTAACTATTCGAACTTTATTTTTTGGTTTATAAGGTGTGATTGTGTCCATTTTTTTCTTTGATTGTAAGCCGCAATTTACAAAAATTTATAAGTATTGTTTAATCGGCGGTTTTTGAGGTTTTAATTGTAAAATGTTTCTGTTGATAAAAACCAAACAGAAAATCAAAAAAGTTTCATAAAGCACAAAAAAAGAATTGAAAAGCTATAAATACTTTAAAAAAGAGAATGTTTTTCTAGATTCTAAATAATTCAAATCTTGTTCATTTTTATAGGCTTCTTTTTCAAAACTGATGTTTTTATAGGCAAATTCATGGTTTTTATATTGAAAAAAACGAATGCAGTATTCTATAAAATACCAGGCAAAAAAGAAAATCCACAGCAATTCAATCTGTTGTTTTAAATGAATTTTTTCGTGATTCAAAAACAGGGCGTCTTTTATACTTTTCTTATTTCTTAAGAAAATAAAAGGGAAAATGGTCAATCCGGAATAGTTCTTCGGAATGATGTATTTAAAAACAACAATCATATTTTGTGCGCCATTCAAAAATCAAACCAAAATACATATAATATTTTCAATAAGATTGAAAATATCATAGCTTGAATATTTTTCTCGTTAATTATAAAAAGGTATGGCATTCACTCAAATTCGAGTTGATTTGCCATACCTTTAGTTTATAAATTGCATCTTTTATAATGCGATACCAGTTATTTAGTTTTTACTTTTAACCGGAAAGCTCGGTGTTTCCATCTTTTTGGGAGGATTGGCTTTCAACTGTTCCAAAACAACTTCTATCGCTTTTTCCAATTGCGGATCTTTCCCCTTAATAACTTCAGCGGGCCATTGCTCAACCTCAATATCTGGCGCAACACCTTCATTTTCAATGCCAAAACCTTTTTCATCATAGAAGGCCAGGTTTGGAGCGGTAACAATTCCGCCGTCAATAAACTCGGGATATCCTAAAATACCAACCAAACCACCCCAAGTGGTTTTTCCTATAATGGTTCCCAAATCATTTTTTCTGAACAAATAAGGGAAATAATCGCCACCAGAACCGGCGGTTTCATCAATAAGCAAAACTTTTGGGCCTTGTATTGAGGCATTTGGCGCTTTCTGGTCTTTTCCGTAGCGGTAGCTCCAATACGACTGAAGTGGTCTTTTTAAAATATCGATATAATAATCCGCCAATTGGCCACCGCCATTAAAGCGTTCGTCAATAATTATTGCAGCTTTATTAGCTTGCGGAAAGAAATAGCGCTTAAAGTATTCATGACCTTGGGTTGTGGTGTTTGGTACGTAAACATAAGCAACTTGTCCATTGGTTGCGTCATTTACTTTTTTGATATTACCTTCAACCCAATCCCGATTGCGTAAAGTTATTTCTGAAGAAATAGGCGTAACCGTAATTTTCCTTGTATTGTTCATATTAGGAGCAGAGGAAACTGTTAGCACGGTTAACTTATCAGCCGTATTTTCAAAAAAGCTAAAGAAATTATCATTTGCCGTAACGGATTTACCATTAACTTCTAAAATATAATCACCCACTTTAACGTCTACACCAGGTTCAGTTAGAGGCGATCTTAAATCAGGCGTCCAGTTTAATCCGCCATAGATTTTTTTGATGCGGTAACGGTTATTCATCACTTCATAATCTGCACCTAAAAGTCCGCCAGAAATATTTTTGGCTTTTTTCAAGCGGTCACCCATACTTGAAAAGCGGTGATGGCCAACAGACAATTCGCTAAACATCCACTCCATAACTCGGTAAAGATCACCTTTACTAGATAAGTGAGGGAGAAAAGTCGCATACTTCTTTTTCATGGCGTTCCAATCTGCACCGTGCATGCCCGGATCATAAAAATAATCCCGGTTTACGCGCCATGCTTCATCAAAAATATTGGACCACTCGGCAAGAGGCTCAATTTTCACCTGTACATTATTGGTATTCACAATTGCATCATCTTCCGGTTTTTTACCGGTATCGGCAATGCCCCATTTATCTTTGATCTGGTAAAGTGTTTTGGTTCCTTTAGCGGCAATCATATAATCATCTGCAGGCATAATGGCCTCTCCTTTTCTTTTCTTCAGATTGTATTGATGAAGCATTGTTTTATCATCATTTGAAGCTTGCGCCAAATAATACAACTCTCCTTCTTTTGGGACTTGCAAATTTCTGTAATTACCTGATGGTATAGGGATTGATACAATTCTGTTTGAGATGCCTTCCCAATCAATCTTAAGCGGGGGAATGTTTATATTTTCCTTTTTTTCTTCTTTTTTATCTTTTTCTTTATCCTCTTTTTTATCTTCATCTTTGATTTTATCATTGCTTTCCTCCACATCATTTTCCTTGGCAAAAGGCGATACTGTATTTTTTTGAAGGGTAACAAGATACAAGGAATTGCTTGCTTTCATGTCCTGATTGGAAAGATCAAACCAGTTAACCACGGGTCCGGCATCAGTGGAAGCAAACAGATACAAATACTTGCCGCTTGGATCAAAAACAGGATTGCTTACGTTGGATAAACCATCAGATACCGGATAGGATTTATTCTCGGTTAATGAATATAAATAAGCTTGTTCAAAATTAGTATCGGTGATAATGGTATAGGCTATCCATCCTGAATCTGCCGACCAACTTCCAAAAAGCTCACGGAAAGCGCCTGGAACATAAACCATATCAGTGGCAATCTTATTGGATTTCCCACTGGCAATATCCATCAGATAAAGGCTTCGTCCATTGTCTGCAAAACCGATTTTTTTGCTGTTGGGTGACCAGTGAATGTTCGCATAAAATCCCGAACCATTCAATGCGATTTTTTTGGTCGATCCTTCACCGTTTGCATTTTTAATATGCAGTGCATATTCACCACTTTCATCAGAGAAATAAGCAATTTGTTTTCCGTCGGGCGACCAGGCAGGATATTTTTCATGCACGCCTGCAGTATTCGTAAGGTTTAAAGCATCGCCTTTTTTCGCTGGAATCGTGATGATTTCTCCTCTAAAATCCACTACCATACGAGCACCGGAAGGAGAAATATTTGTACTGCGGATATAATCATTTCCTGTTACAAATCGAGATCTGTGCTCTAACAAATCGGTGGCAATACCTACTTTGATTCTTGTGGTATTTCCGCTGTCAACATTATAAATATGAAGATATCCAGCCTGTTCAAAAATGATTTCATTCTCTGAAGATTTGATGTTTAAAATTGGGAAATCCTTAAAATCGGTCAGTTGTTTGATTTCTTTTTTGTCTTGGGCATAACTAAAAAGGTTAAATTCTCCATTTCTGTCGCTTATGAAATAGACAGTTTTACCAATCCATACTGGCTGGGCATCGTTGCTGCCTCCCGCAGGTTTTGGGATTTCAGCCACAGCATGGTTTTTTGTTTCATAAATCCAAATTCTGCTCATTGTGCCTCCGCGATAATGCTTCCATTGCTTAAACCTGTCAGCAATTGGCGTGTATGCGATTTGATTGCCATCCGGACTGTAAGAGGCCCAAAAAGCATTGGGAATGTCCAATGTTGTTACTTTTCCGCTGGCGATCTCAATGGTAAATAGTTGTGCATATCTGTTGGTAAAGGTATTGCGTTGAGAATTAAACAAAACCTGTTGCCCATTTGGCGTAAATCCCCGAACCAAATCATGATAAGGATGCCAAGTAAGACGCTTTGGAACACCGCCCGAAACAGGCACAATATACACATCTGTATTGCCATCGTATTGTGCATTAAAAGCAATCATACTGCCGTCTGGCGAAAAAATAGGATTCGATTCAACGCCTTCATCCACCGTTAATCTTCTTGGATAAGAACCGTCTTTATTGGCAATCCAAAGGTCTTCGGCATAAATAAAGGCAATATGGGTTTTACTGATGGCTGGCTCGGAAAGCAAGCGGGTGTCTTTTGTGTCTATGGCCATCATTGGGCCATAAATCAACATAAATAAAAATGTAAGAGTGAACGATTTTAGAAAAGAGATTTTCATGATATCATGGTTATAAAGTTTGATGAAGTACTAAACAAATATAAAGAATATTTTAAAACAAATAAGGCCCAAATTTTTCAGATAAATTTAAAAAGTGAGATAAAATAAATAGAAGCAAACAGAAAAAATCACTGATACAATTCTCTTAAATAATTGTAAATTTACGGCTGTAAAATATTTTTAAAATGACATTTCAAGAACAAATACAACAAGGAATTCCTTGTGAATTGCCTTCAGAAAAAACCTACGATAAAACAATAAATCATGCGCCGAAACGCATGGATATTTTGTCTGCAGCAGAAAAAGAGCTCGCAATCAGAAATGCGTTGCGGTATTTTGACAAAAAACACCATCCTATTTTAGCAAAGGAATTTGCGGAGGAACTCAAAGAATACGGACGTATTTATATGTATCGTTTTCGTCCCGATTATCAGTTTTATGCGCGGCCAATCAATGAATATCCAGGGAAATCTGTGCAGGCAAAAGCCATTATGCATATGATTCAGAATAATTTGGATGAAGCTGTAGCGCAACACCCACACGAATTGATTACGTATGGCGGTAATGGCGCTGTTTTTCAGAATTGGGCGCAATATTTATTGACGATGAAATACTTGTCGGAAATGAACGACGAGCAAACTTTGATTATGTATTCTGGACATCCGATGGGTTTGTTTCCTTCTAACACCAATGCGCCAAGAGTGGTGGTTACCAACGGAATGATGATACCAAATTACAGCAAACAAAACGACTGGGAAAAATACAATGCCTTGGGCGTAACGCAATACGGACAAATGACAGCAGGCAGTTATATGTACATTGGGCCGCAAGGAATTGTGCATGGAACAACCATTACAGTATTAAATGCCGGCCGAAAAATTGCTAAAAATGGCGAGTCTTTGGCGGGAAAATTATTCCTGACCTCCGGTTTGGGAGGAATGAGCGGCGCACAGCCAAAAGCAGGAAATATAGCTGGTTGTATTACGGTTTGTGCCGAAGTGAATCCGAAAATTACAGAGATTCGCTTGTCGCAGGGTTGGATAGATGAAAAAATAACCGATTTAAATGAATTGGCTATAAGGGTAAAAAAAGCAAAAGAAAACAACGAAGTGGTTTCCATTGCCTTTTTGGGAAATATTGTAGAGGTTTGGGAGAAATTTGCAGAAGAAAATGTGTATGTTGATTTGGGTTCCGACCAAACTTCACTGCACAATCCTTGGGCCGGAGGTTATTATCCGGCAGGAATTTCTTTTGAGGAATCGAATGTGATGATGGTTGAAAATCCTGCATTATTTAAAGAAAAAGTACAGGAAAGTTTAAGAAGGCAAGTTGCGGCAATCAACAAACACACTGCAAATGGAACTTACTTTTTCGATTACGGCAATGCTTTTTTACTGGAAGCAAGCAGGGCAGGAGCAAAAATTTATAAAGATTCAAAAGGGAATTACTGTAATAAGGAAACCCTCTCTTCCCTTGGGGAAGAGACCGAGAGATGGGAATATCCGTCTTATGTTCAGGATATTATGGGACCGATGTGTTTTGATTATGGTTTCGGACCTTTTCGCTGGGTGTGCACTAGCGCAAATCCGGCCGATTTAGAAAAAACGGATGCCATTGCCTGTGAGGTTTTGGAAGCAATCAGAAAAGATTCTCCAGAGGAAATTCAGCAGCAAATGACCGACAATATTCAGTGGATAAAAGGTGCTCAGGAAAATAAACTGGTGGTGGGCTCCCAAGCCAGAATTTTATATGCCGATGCGGAAGGGCGTATGAAAATTGCTGAGGCTTTTAACAATGCCATAAAAAACGGAGAGATTTCACAACCTGTTGTTTTGGGACGTGACCACCACGATGTTTCAGGAACCGATTCGCCTTATCGGGAAACTTCAAATATTTACGACGGATCAAAATTTACGGCCGATATGGCCATTCAAAATGTGATTGGCGACAGTTTTCGGGGAGCAACCTGGGTTTCAATTCATAACGGCGGCGGTGTAGGCTGGGGAGAGGTTATCAACGGCGGATTTGGTATGGTTCTTGATGGTAGTTTAGAGGCCGAAAAGCGACTGAAAAGTATGCTTTTTTGGGATGTAAATAACGGTATTGCACGCAGAAATTGGGCGAGAAATGAAGGTGCTGTTTTCGCCATAAAAAGAGCGATGGAAGTGGAGCCAAATTTAAAAGTGACATTGCCTTATTTAGTTGATGACCAAATCTTGAAAGATTTATTTTAATAATTAAAATTGTATTTAAATGAAAGCCTTAAAATTACTTCCGCTAGCTTTAATTTTTTTAGTAGCATCTTGCAGCTCCATAAGGGTTACAACCGATTATGATACGACTGCCGATTTTTCTAAGTATAAAACATTTGCTTTTTATAAAAAAGGAATTGACAAAGCTGAAATTTCTGATTTGGACAAACGAAGAATTTTAAAGGCCATTGAAAGTGAAATGTTGGCAAAAGGTTTTACAAAATCTGAAAACCCAGATTTGCTGGTTAACATTTTTGCAAAATCAACCCAAAAAGTTGATGTATACAACAATAACTTTTATTACGGCTGGCATCCTTGGTATTACGGTCCAAATTTTGGAACACAGGTTTCCAAATACACCGAGGGCACTTTGTTTATCGATTTAATTGACGCCACCAAAAAAGAATTGGCTTGGCAGGGTATAGGAAGCGGCGCTTTGTCTGCCACAGGAAATGTTGCTAAAAAGGAAGAAAAAATTAAAGAATTTGTAGCCGAAATTATGGCACAATATCCTCCGGGAACAAAAAAATAATTTAATTTTTAAAAGTTTTAATCCATAAATTAAAAACGTTCTGAAATTTCAGAACGTTTTTTTTGTGATCAGTTTTGTCGCATTGCGTTGGTTGCGTTTGCTATTAATTGTTTTAAAATGGCATTCACATTGCTTTTTTCATTGAAGGCTTCCAATGTTTTTTCAAATTGTTTTAATTTAAAATTGGATTGCTCATTTAAGTTTTGCATCATTAAAATTTGTTTCCAGACAGTGAAAAGTGATCCAATTAACTGATTGTTTTTTTCATAATTTTTATCCAGCTGATGCATGATGCTTTTTGAATAACAACCAAACGCCAATGGCATCAAATTCAATCTTTCCAGCATTTGTTGCAAGCCGTTTTTTAATTCCGGTAAAGTGCTGAAAGCCGCAATCCTGTATTCGTTACCTTTATTTATACCTTTCGATGAAATTAATAAAAAGGAATGGGTAATTAAATTGGTGCAATCAAGATCAGACTGATAATAGATCTCTATGCCAAGATTGGTATTAAGGATGAGGACTTTTTCGTTGATGGTAAGTTCCAAAAAATCTGACAATGCAGAAACCTCTTTGCTTGAAATGAGCAATGATAATTTATGCTTTTTGCTTGATATAAAAACAGATTTCAACAATGAGGTGTCCAATTTAAATAGTTATGATTTAATAATTTTGAAGCAATTTCAATCATTCTTCAATAAATTCAATCAAACAAATCTAAATAAAATCATTTAATAATAGAAATCGATTGTTTCTATTTTAAAATAGAAAAATAGTATTAAACCAAGTTTGGACTGATAATTGCCTCTTCCATTTAAAATATAATTCATTTTGGATTCATTTGAAAAATGAATGAATAGAATTAATTGATTATTTTTGCGGAATCTATGTTTGAAAAACCATTTCCATCAGAAGAAGATTATTACACCAATGAAGAAGGCTACCGTGTTTTTACGGAAAAATATCATTTGAAAAGAGGGTATTGCTGTAAAAACGGTTGCAAGCATTGTCCGTTTGGGTATGACAAGAAAACAGACAGCATTAAGCGTTAAATTTGAGTAAATAACAAAATAAAAAACAAAAAGATGTTAAAAAAAATACTTTTGGTGGCGGTTGTGTTTCAACTTTCTGCCTGTGCAGAATTACAGCAGGTGATTAATCAATTGCCAAATGGAGAAATTACGAATTTTCAAATTGCAGCCGGATTAAAGGAGGCATTACAAAACGGAGTTTCGAATCAGGTAACCACTTTGGCGGTTCAGGATGGTTTTTTTAAAAATGAAATGGTTAAAATTTTATTGCCTGCAGAATTGCAAAAAGTGGATCGTACTTTAAGAAGCATGGGACTATCAAGCTTGGCTGATGAAGGATTGCGAGTGTTGAACCGTGCTGCAGAAGATGCTGTTGGAGAAGCCATTCCTATTTTTACCGATGCCATAACAGGGATGACATTTGTTGATGCTAAAAACATTTTGTTGGGCGATAAAAATTCCGCTACGCTGTATTTGAAAACAGCCACATCAGCGGCCTTGTACCAAAAGTTCAATCCGATTATCAACAACTCATTTAAAAAAGTGGGTGCCGATAAAGTTTGGGCAGACTTAATCACAAAATACAATAACTTGCCTTTAACCACCGATGTAAATCCGGATTTAACGGATTATGTAACCAACGAAGCCCTAAAAGGCGTTTTCACCATGGTTGAAATTGAAGAAAGAGGTATTAGAGCGAATTTAGCCAAACGTACTTCCGATTTATTGAAACGTGTTTTTGCGCTGCAAGACTAAATTTTAAAAATGGCTTTCCAGTTTTTTGTGTAAAGCTTTAAAATAATCAAAAGCCAAAAGCAATCTTGATCCGTGCCAGCTAAACATTTCGCCATCGGCAAAAACAGTGATGGAACGATTGGTGAAAGTTGAAATTTCTACCGCATGTTCATCTTTAAACGGAAATGGTTCTGAAGACAAAATAATGACTTCAGGATCGCCTTCATAACGAATTTTATTGATGTCCACCTTTGGATACCGACTCATATTTTGATATATGTTTTCAAATTTATTGAGTTGCAACATTTGGTTTATGTAGGTCTCGTTTCCTGCCGCCATCCAAGGTTTTGCCCATATAAAATAGGCAACTTTGCGTGTTGGTTTTGTTTTAATGAATTCTTTAAAATCGAGAAGTTTAAAGTGTATTTTTTCGACTAAATTTTGGCTTTCTGTTCTTCTGTTTAAAATTGTTCCCAAGCTTATAATGAAATCGATACTGTCTTGTATGGTGGTGATATCGGAAAAATAAGTGGGTGCGATTTTTTCCAGTTCAGGCAAAAAATCATAAGTGTTTTCTTCTTTATTGCACAAAATAAAATCGGGATTTAATGCCTTAATTTTATCAAAATCTACTTTTTTTGTGCCGCCAACAATGGTTTTGGTCGATTTTAAATGATAAGGGTGCACACAAAATTTCGTAATGCCCACAAGTTCATTTTCCAAATTCAAATCGCACAGCAATTCCGTTTGAGAAGGCACCAATGAAATGATTCTTTTGGGTTGCGTTTTTAATGTAATTTCCCTTCCTAGCTGGTCTTTAAGAATCTTCATTTAAAAAAAAATATTTTTAACATATAACATTTAACACTAACATTTAAAGTAAACTTAAAATTTGTACCATTTCCTGCTGTAATTTCAAGGCTTCCAATTGTGCTGCTTTTGCGAAATTTTCATTGTTTCCGGCATAAATAATGCTTCTTGCCGAATTCACCAGCAATCCGCAATCTTTATTAAGTCCGTATTTACAAACTTCCTGCAGGTTTCCGCCTTGAGCGCCAATACCGGGAACCAATAAAAAATGGTGTGGTACAATTTTTCTGATTTCCTCAAAATATTCCGGTTTTGTCGCGCCAACCACAAACATTAAATTTTCTGAATTTTTCCAGGTGAGTGCCGTTTTCAGCACTTCTTTGTACAACTCATTTCCATTAATTTTCAATCCCTGAAAATCGAGTCCGCCCTTGTTTGAAGTCAATGCCAACAAAATGGTGGTTTTATCTTCAAAAGCCAAAAACGGTTCTACAGAATCACTTCCCATATAGGGCGCAACGGTTACCGAATCAAATTTTAAATCCTCAAAAAAAGCTTTGGCATACATCGTTGAGGTGTTGCCAATATCACCGCGTTTGGCATCGGCAATGGTAAAAATTTCAGGATAATTTTTATTAAGATAATCAATGGTTTTTCCCAGCGCTGCCCAGCCTTTCAATCCGTAAGCTTCATAAAAAGCGGTGTTTGGTTTGTAAGCAATCGCCAAATGATGCGTGGCGTCAATAATTTGTTTATTAAACTCAAAAATAGGATCTTCCTCTGCCAATAAATGCGTTGGGATTTTATCCAAATCAACATCCAATCCAATGCATAAAAATGATTTTTTTTGTTGAATTTGTGCAATAAGCGCTTGTTTGTTCATAGGTTCAAATAAAGAATTTAACAAAAGTAGTAATTTTAATACTTTAAGTTATCTTTGTTTACCAAATAAAGCACCTTGTTTAGTTATATTTTAAATAAAATATTTTACGGATTTCTTACGCTGTTTGGCGTAATTACCGTCATATTTTTTCTTTTTAATGTGTTGCCCGGCGATCCTGCACGAATGATGCTGGACCAGCGCGAGGATAGTGAACAGCTTCAAAATATTCGTGTAAAATACGGGTTTGACAAACCCTTAACTACACAATATCTTTATTATTTGAACGATTTATCGCCCATTTCTATTCACAGTTCAAATCCTATAAATTACACTTATTTATCTGCAGAAAAATATACTTATGCAAAACTGTTTTCCGCAGGTGAAAAAAATGTTGTCATAAAGTTTCCTTATCTGCGTAAATCATTTCAAAAGAACGATAAAAATGTTACGGAAGTGATTGCGGAAACCTTGCCAAATACGGCCGTTTTAGCGGTTTCGGCCATTGTGATTGCGATTATTACAGGCATTTTTTTCGGAATACTTTCGGCATTGTATAAAGATACTTTTTTTGACCGGATGATTTCGATACTGAGCACATTGGGAATGAGCGTTCCTTCCTTTTTTGCAGCCATTTTATTTGCTTGGTTTTTCGGATTTGTTTTACATAATTACACCAATTTAAATATGACGGGCAGTTTGTATGAAGTTGATGATTTTGGCGAAAATACCTACATTCAGTGGAAAAACTTGCTTTTGCCGGCAATTGTTTTGGGAATCAGGCCTTTGGCAGTGGTTATTCAGCTGATGCGGAATTCGTTACTTGAAGTATTGAGCCAGGATTATATAAGAACCGCTCGGGCAAAAGGACTTTCAACCTATAAAATCATCAAAACACACGCGTTGAAAAATTCATTAAATCCAGTTGTTACTGCGGTTTCCGGATGGTTTGCCTCTATGTTGGCAGGCGCTGTTTTTGTGGAATATATTTTTAACTGGAACGGATTGGGAAAAGAAATTGTGAATGCATTAAACACATTAGATTTACCTATTATTATGGGAAGTGTTTTGGTAATTGCCACCATGTTTATCATTATCAATATTTTGGTGGATATCAGTTACGGATTGCTGGATCCAAAAATAAGGTTGAAATAAGTCAACTATACGAAAACGAATTCGTACAATAGTGAATTGAATTTTTTTAAGGAATTTAATAATGATTAAATTTGTCGTTAAAAAGGAATAAAAAACAAAAATATGAGAGCAAAAATAGTAGCCGGAAACTGGAAAATGAATAACGATTTGGATGAATCTAAATCGTTGGTTAAAAAAATCGCAAAAAGCATTAAAAAACAATCACTTGTAAACACAAGGGTTATTGTTGCGCCAACCTTTGTGAATCTTCAAAAAGTGGCAAGCAAAGCCAAAGGAACCAAAGTTGAAGTGGCAGCACAAAACATGCATTTTGAAAAAAGTGGTGCTTTTACAGGCGAAATTTCAGCATCAATGTTGAAATCTGTTGGAGTGCATATTGTGATTTTAGGTCATTCGGAACGCAGAGAATATTTTGGGGAAACAGATGCTTTATTGGCCAAAAAAGTGGATGCGGCTTTGGCAAATAAAATGGAAATCATTTTTTGTTTTGGAGAGGTTTTGGCCGACAGAAAAGCGGGAAATCATTTTAAAGTGGTTGAAAGCCAAATTAAAAATGGCTTGTTTCATTTAGAGTCTGCCGCTTGGAAAAATATTATTTTGGCTTATGAGCCAGTTTGGGCCATTGGAACCGGCGAAACGGCTTCGCCTGAACAAGCACAGGAAATGCACGCTTTTATCAGAAAAATTGTTGCCGATAAATATGGTAATGATGTGGCAGAGAATGTTTCTATTTTATATGGAGGAAGCGTAAAACCTTCAAATGCCCAGGAAATTTTCTCAAAACCCGATGTTGATGGCGGTTTAATTGGCGGTGCAGCATTGAATATTGAAGACTTTAAAGCAATAATTGAAGCAATTTAATGGACAATATTTATATTTCATATACTTTTAAAGTGAGTCCGAAAGAACCTGCAACCGAAATTTTAATTGCGGAATTGGGTGAAGTTGGTTTTGAAAGTTTTGTTGAAAATGAAGAAGGCGTTGAAGCTTTTATTCAGAAAAACGATTGGAATGCGCAGGTTTTAGATGATATTTATGTGCTAAAATCTGGGGAATTTCAGATTTCATATGAAATGAGAGAAATTGAACAAACCAATTGGAACATTGAATGGGAAAAAAACTTCAATCCAATTCAGGTTGATGGTTTGGTAAGCATCAGAGCACCATTTCACGAAAATCCCAACTTGAAATACGATATCGTTATTGAGCCAAAAATGAGTTTTGGCACCGGTCATCACGAAACTACGCATATGATGGTTCAGCATTTGCTGGACTTAAATGTTGCAGGTAAAAAAGTGCTGGATATGGGCTGCGGAACCGGAATTTTAGCAATTTTTGCCGAAATGAAGGGCGCAAAACCCATTGATGCGATTGATATTGACAATTGGTGTTATCAAAATTCTTTGGAAAATGTGGAACGCAATCATTGCAAACACATAGCTGTTTATGAAGGCGATGCATCTTTGTTGAAAGACAAAAAATATGAGGTGATTATTGCCAACATCAACAGAAATATTTTGCTGAATGATATGCATATTTACGCAAGTTGTTTAAGCGAAAATGGCGTAATTTTGTTGAGTGGCTTTTACAAAGAAGACATTCCCGTTATTGATGCGGAAGTTTCGAAATACGGATTGAAACTGGATAAACAAATTGAACGTAACAACTGGGTTGCTTTGAAGTATGTAAAATAATGATTATTTTTGCAGTATGAGCACAAAAAGAAAAATACAGGAAGATGTTGACGTACTTGAAAAAGAAGTCAACTTGCATGAAATCATTTTGTTTAACGATGACGTTAATACTTTCGATTTTGTGATTGACTGTTTGATAGAAATCTGTGACCATACCGCAGAACAAGCGGAACAATGTGCTTTGTTGGTACATTATAAAGGAAAATGTGCCGTAAAAACAGGAGAATATGACGAATTAAAACCACGTTGCACACAACTTTTAACAAGAGGATTGTCGGCTGAAATCATATAGATACTTCAGCTTAAAGAAGATAATAAACTAAAAATCCCGAATATTTTCGGGATTTTTTTATTTAATCAATTTCTTATAAAGGAATGTTTCCATGTTTTCTGTTTGGCCTCACCACTTCTTTGCCTTCAAGCATTTGGAAGGCTTTTATCAATTTTCTGCGTGTATCTTTCGGGTAAATGACTTCATCAACAAAGCCGCGTCTTGCTGCTCTGTAAGGATCTTCAAATTTATAGGCATATTCCGCTTCTCTTTCTTTCCATTTGGCTTCTGGGTCT
>JAUSOJ010000300.1 GCA_030656195.1 Lutibacter sp. | reverse complement strand
AAGGAAATAACGGATGCCGTAAATTTTTCCAAAGAAATGGGAATCTCCAAATTGGTGATTGTGAACGGAAATGATGCCTACAAAATTGCCGATTTTTTGGCTTCAAACAATATTCCGGTAATCATTGCAAGATCACACCGATTGCCAAACAGCGAAGATGACGATTATGATTTGCCTTATAAAACCGCAAAATTATTGGTTGAAAAAGGCGTGGTTGTGGCCATTGGAATGGAAGGCGGAATGGAACGCATGAACTCCAGAAACTTGCCTTTTTATGCAGGAACTAGTGCTGCTTTTGGTTTGGAAAAAGAGGAAGCGTTAAAATTAATTACTTTTAATGCCGCTAAAATATTGGGAATTGATCAATTTACAGGAACGTTGGAAGTTGGCAAAGATGCCACGCTGTTTATTTCTGAAGGCGATGCTTTGGATATGCGAACCAATAAACTGACAGATGCCTTTATTCAAGGAAGAAAAATAAGTTTAGAAACCCATCAAACAGAGTTGTGGCAACGATACGATAAAAAGTACAGCTCACCAGAATAATTTAAAAGCCCTGAAAAATTTCAGGGCTTTTTTTAAAATTAGCGCTGTTTTTAAAATTTTAATTATTAGTATCTTTACGGCTTATTTCAGCAAAATGCACAAACAAATTACAAGCGTTCAAAATTCGTACATCAAAGAATTGGTTCAGCTTAAAGAAAAATCGCGTTTACGCAAGCAAACACAAACTTTTTTAATTGAAGGTTTGCGCGAAATTGCTTTGGCTATTCAAGGAAATTATGTGATTCAAACTATTTTGGCAGCCACTACAATTGTTCAGGAAAGCGAAATTGAAAAACTAATGAATGCGGTGGATTATCCAATTGAATTGATAGAAATTTCTAAAGAAGTGTATCAAAAATTGGCTTTACGGGAATCGACCGAAGGAATTTTGGCAGTGGCAAAAAGCAAGGATTTATCATTAAAATCAATAAAATTTAAGAATAAAAATCCGTTAATATTGGTTGCAGAAGCACCAGAAAAACCTGGAAATATTGGGGCGCTTTTGAGAACTGCAGATGCGGCCGGATTGGATGCTGTACTGATTGCCAATCCGAAAACAGATCTATACAACCCAAATATCATTCGATCAAGCATTGGCTGTATTTTTACAACGCAAATAGCGACTGGCACAACATCAGAAATTATTTCATTTTTAAAGGAAAATAACATCAATTTGTATGCAGCTGCTTTAACGGCATCTGTGGAATATCAAACCATCGATTACACAAAACCCAGCGCCATCATTGTGGGTACAGAAGCAACCGGATTAACAGAAGAATGGCTTCAAAATACTTCAAAAAATATCATAATCCCAATGAGAGGCGCCATTGATTCTATGAATGTTTCTGTGAGCGCAGCCATTATTTTATTTGAAGCGGTGCGGCAAAGGCAAATTGCTAATTGATAAAATAGAAAAGAGACTATATCCATAATTAAACCAGTAATAGATTAAAAAAATGACTTCAGAAACACTTTTCTACCTATTAATCGCCATCATCACTGTTAAATTTTTATTTGACACTTTTATGGATTCCTTAAATGCAAAACATTTTAATGATGCCATTCCGCAGGAATTGGAAGGAATTTATAACGAGGAGGAATATTTAAAATCACAGGCGTATAAAAAAGTAAATTATAAATTTTCTGCGGTGACAAGCATCATTTCCATCATCGCCACGCTGTTTTTTTTTATTTTTGAAGGCTTTGCTTATGTTGATCAAATTGCGAGAAGCTTTTCCGACAATAGCATTGTCATCACCTTAATTTTCTTCGGTATTATCATGTTTGCAAGTGATTTATTTTCACTTCCATTTTCATATTATGCAACTTTTGTGATCGAAGAAAAGTTTGGTTTCAACAAAACCACAAAAAAAACATTTGTGCTGGATAAAATTAAAAGTTGGCTGATGATGATTTTTCTTGGGGGCGGCGTTTTGGCGCTTATTACCTGGTTTTATCAACTCACAACCACTGATTTTTGGTTGTATGCCTGGGGCTTAATGACTTTTATTACCGTTTTTATGAATCTTTTTTATTCAAAATTGATTGTCCCAATTTTCAACAAACAAACGCCTTTGGAAAACGGTGAATTAAAAATCGACATTGAAAATTTTGCAAAAAAAGTGGGATTCAAACTCGACAATGTTTTTGTGATTGATGGCTCCAAAAGATCTACAAAAGCAAATGCTTATTTTTCGGGTTTCGGGAAACAAAAACGCGTTACGCTTTATGATACTTTGATAAATGATTTGGAAACCGATGAAATTGTGGCTGTTTTGGCCCATGAAATTGGACATTATAAGAAAAAACACATCATTTACAACCTGTTTTTTTCCATTTTATCAACCGGATTAACGTTCTATATTTTATCGTTATTGGTTGGAAATGCAACCTTGTCGCAGGCTTTGGGCGTTGAAATTGCCAGTTTTCATATAGCGCTTATCGCCATTGGCATTTTATATGTTCCTATTTCTGAAACTACAAGCTTGCTGATGAATGCTTTATCAAGAAAATTTGAATACCAGGCCGATGATTATGCAAAAGAAAATTTCAATCCAAATGCTTTAATTTCAGCCTTGAAAAAATTGTCTAAAAACAGCTTGAGTAATTTAACGCCACATCCCTTGTATGTTAAAATTCATTACTCCCACCCCACGTTATTGCAACGTTTCGTAAATTTGAAAAAATAAATGCAAAAAATTGGTTTATCAGTTATAATCCCTATTTTTAAGCCATGACATACAACTTATCCATAGAAGAAGAAAATAAAGAAATTGCAAGGCGCTACAAGGATTTGTTGAAAGGCGCCTACCAAAAATTTACGGATACCGATAAAAAGGAAATTAGAAAAGCTTTTGAATTGGCGTTAGAGGCGCATAACAAACAACGCCGCTTAACTGGCGAACCTTACATTTTTCATCCTATCGCCGTAGCAAAAATTGTTGCCTATGAAATTGGACTTCATGCCACTTCAATTATTGCTGCTTTATTGCATGATGTTGTGGAAGACACAACCTATTCTATTGAAGATATTGAAAGAATGTTTGGCGAAACTGTTGCTAAAATTGTTTACGGATTAACAAAAATTTCGCACTTAAAAAAAGATCAGGACGCTTCTATTCAAGCTGAGAATTTTAAAAAAATGCTCTTGACTTTAAATGATGATGTAAGGGTTATTTTGATAAAAATTGCCGACAGGTTGCACAATATGCAAACTATGGATTCGATGCCGGCAGACAAGCAGGTAAAAATTGCTTCTGAAACCTTATACATTTATGCGCCGCTTGCGCATCGTTTAGGTCTATACAACGTAA
>JAUSOJ010000299.1 GCA_030656195.1 Lutibacter sp. | reverse complement strand
TCAAGTTTCAAGTTTTTTAACTTCTGTCTTCGGTCTTCGGTCTTCCGACTTTAACTTTTAACTTTTAACTTTTAACTTTTAACTTTTAATTGGCGTTTCCCGCCAACTGGCGGGCCGCGCTTTTCGCTGCACTCCGTCATTGCGAGGCTTTTGGAAAAAGCCAGCCTGTGCCGAATTTATTTCGGTATGGCAATCTCTTGAACATATTTCTAATCACGCTCGCAACGCCGGGATTTCCACTTCAAACAAGGTTCACTGAACTCTTATAAAAAATAATAAGGAAGTGAAGTAATCGCTAACGCAAATTTTATATTCAATTATTATTTCTTTTCTTTTTCCATTGATGAAAAAGAAACAAAAAATCTAGTCTACTGATCTTTTTCTGTAAAATTATTGAATTTTTGCCAACGCGCCGGCTGGCTCGATCGCTAAAAACAGCCACTGGCTGTTTTCTTTACGCTCTGCCCCACCCAGACCGCCTTTGCAGCCGCTTCACCAGCCACGAGGCTCTTTGGGTTGCTCCGTCGGCCAACGCTAAAAATTTCAATATTTTACAACGAAAAAAATCATATGACGGTTCTTCTTTGATTTGTTTTCAAATTATGTATGAACTTATTTTTTTACTGTAACCTTTTAACTCTGAACTTTGAGCTTTTAATGCCAACGCGCCGGCTGGCCCTATCGCTAAAAACAGCTAACAGCTGTTTTTTTTAGCTCTGTCCCCCCTTCGGGGGTTAGGGGGCCTAATCAGCTAAATTAGGCCTCAGCCATTTTTTAGCGGATTCAAAATCCATGTTTTTTCTTTTGGCAAAATCCTTCACCTGCTCTTCGGTTATTTTTCCGACCCCAAAATATTTGGCGTTTTCATTCCCAAAATAATAGCCTGATACCGATGCTGCAGGCCACATGGCCAAACTTTCCGTAAGTTCAACCCCAATATTTTCTTTCACTTTCAGCAATTCCCAAATGGTTAATTTTTCTGTATGGTCCGGACAAGCGGGATAACCCGGCGCCGGACGAATGCCTTTATAGCTTTCTTTAATTAACTCGTCGGTCGATAATTTTTCGTCACTGGCGTAACCCCAATAATCTGTCCGCACTTTTTTGTGCAGATATTCCGCAAAAGCTTCTGCCAGTCTGTCGGCCAAGGCTTTGATCATAATTGAATTGTAATCGTCGTGGTCTTTTTCAAATTCGGCCGCAAGCTCTGCAGTTCCAAATCCGGTGGAAACACAAAATGCGCCCATATAATCCTCCATATTGGTTTCTTTCGGCGCCACAAAATCGGCCAGCGCCATACTTGGTGTTCCTTCTTTCTTTTTCAATTGCTGGCGCAAGGTTAAAAACCTGGCTTTTACTTCGGATTTATTTTCATCGGCATACACTTCAATATCATCATCATTTACCGAATTTGCCGAAAAAATTCCGAAGACGGCTTTAGCCGTCAGCAGTTTTTTATCCACCACTTTTTTAAGCAGTTTTTGGGCATCTTGAAATAAATGGGTCGCTGTTTCACCAACCACCTCATCGGTTAAAATTGCAGGAAATTTTCCGTGCAATTCCCATGTTCTGAAAAACGGACTCCAATCGATATATTCCAGCAATTTACCCAAATCCAAATCCTCAATTACCTTGGTTCCCAAAAAGTTTGGTGTTGCAATGTTGGGTTTATTCCAATCGATGTTGAATTTATTTTTTCGGGCATCGGCCAAGGATAAATATTCTTTTCTGTCGGATCTGTTATAAAATCCTTCCCTCACTGTCACATAATCGTCTTTAATGCTTTTAACATAATCGATTGCGGTATTGTTGTCGTTAATCAAATTCCCGACCACCGTAACCGCCCGTGAAGCATCGTTTACATAAATCACCGCATTGGAATATTGGGTGTCAATTTTAACGGCCGTATGCGCTTTTGAGGTGGTGGCACCGCCAATTAACAAAGGAACTATAAAGTTTTGACGTTCCATTTCTGCAGCGACATAAGCCATTTCATCCAAAGACGGCGTTATGAGTCCGCTCAACCCAATCACATCCACATTTTCTAATTTGGCGGTTTCAATTATTTTTTCGGTCGAAACCATCACGCCTAAATCAATAATTTCATAATTGTTGCAGTTCAACACCACACCCACAATATTTTTTCCGATATCGTGTACATCGCCTTTTACAGTAGCGAGTAATATCTTTCCAGCACCCGGCCCCCTGACCCCCAAAGGGGGAACCGCCAACGCTTTTATTATTTTATCCAATGCCTCATCCAAATTGGACAAAACTTCATTATTTGTAATACGTATCACCCGAAACCCCTCTTTTTCCAGCCATTGTGTACGTTCTGCGTCACTCGCCATATTTTCGGGCAATTGGTGTATCAATCCATCAATTTCAATAATTAAATTCGATTTTAGACAAATAAAATCCGCAATATAATTTCCAATAATATGCTGCCTTCTTATTTTGTGGCCTTCGAGTTTTTTTCCGCTTAAAACATTCCATAAAAGCCTTTCCGCATCGGTTGGTTCATTGCGCATTTTAAGGGCAAACTCTTTTAACAATCGATAATTCAAAGGGTCGGCAGTTTCCCAATGTTGCGTAGTTTTAATTCCCCCTTCGGGGGCTAGGGGGCCTTTTGCGGCTTCAATGTAAGGTTGGAGGTAAGCAACTGCACGTTTCATCACTCGGGCTGATTTCACCACTTGTGGCAAAAACATTTTTCCAGAACCAAACAAATCTCCCACTACGTTCATACCAGTCATCAAGTGCTGCTCAATCACTTCTATGGGTTTTGTGGCCTGTATTCTTGCTTCTTCAACATCTTCCAAAATAAATTCATCCACGCCTTTTACCAAGGCATGCGTTATTCTTTCCTGCAACGGTTTTTCACGCCACGACAAATCCACTTTATGTTCTTTTACGGAACTGATGACACTTTCTGCAAAAGTGAGCAAACGTTCTGTGGCATCATCTCTTCTGTTTAAAATAACATCTTCCACACGTTCCAGCAAATCTTTTGGAATCTCGTCATAAACTTCCAACATAGTCGGATTTACGATGCCCATATTCATTCCGGCTTTTATGGCGTGGTATAAAAACACCGAGTGCATGGCTTCGCGCACCGAATCATTTCCCCTGAAAGAAAACGAAACGTTGCTTACGCCGCCGCTTACGCTCACATTTGGCAAATTTTCGCGAACCCAGCGTGTCGCTTCAATAAAATCGAGCGCATTTCTTTTGTGCTCGTCCATTCCTGTGGCCACCGGAAAAATATTTAAATCGAAAATAATGTCTTCTGAAGGAAACTTTACCACATTCACCAAGATATCATAGCAACGTTTGGCAATTTCAATTCTTCGGTCAAAATTATCCGCTTGTCCAACCTCATCAAATGCCATCACAATAACGGCTGCACCATAACGCTTGATTAATTTTGCCTGTTTGATGAAGGTGGCTTCCCCTTCTTTTAAGCTGATGGAGTTTACCACACATTTTCCCTGAACCACCTGCAAACCGGCTTCAATAATTTCCCATTTTGAGCTGTCGATCATCACCGGAACGCGGGAAATATCGGGTTCGGAAGCAATTAAATTCAGAAACTGAACCATGGCTTCTTTTCCGTCGATCAATCCGTCGTCCATGTTTACGTCGATAATTTGCGCACCGCCATCCACCTGATGCCTTGCAATCGCAAGCGCCTCGTCAAATTTTTCGTCTTTTATCAGGCGCAAAAACAAACGCGAACCCGCCACATTGGTAC
This sequence comes from Lutibacter sp., assembly GCA_030656195.1. Lineage (GTDB taxonomy): Bacteria > Bacteroidota > Bacteroidia > Flavobacteriales > Flavobacteriaceae > Lutibacter. The sequence goes on along the minus strand of JAUSOJ010000299.1, from coordinate 7,039 downwards.
GCTCGCCAACATTGATGAAATTGCTGTTCTCATTCAAGATTAACGGTTCTAATCCAGACAGCTTCAACCATTTCTTTTGGTTTTTTGCTCTTGGTTGTTGTTCATCTATATTTAACTTTTCTTCTTGCATTATCTATCCTTATTTTTTTTACCACGCATTAAAAAAATCCTTTTTTATATTCCCCCTTCGGGGGTTAGGGGGCCTACCAAATCGGCAATGGCCTTGATATGCGCCGGCGTGGTGCCGCAGCAACCGCCAATGATCCGCACCAAATGTTTGTCCAAATAGATTTTTATTTGATCTGCCATTTCCTCAGGTGTTTCGTCGTATTCCCCGAAAGCGTTTGGCAGTCCGGCATTTGGATGTGCGGAAACCGGCAAATTCGATTTTCTTGCCAGCACTTCCAAATGCGGCGTTAACTGACTGGCGCCCAAGGCACAATTAAAGCCTATAGACAATAACGGAATGTGCGAAACGGATATTAAAAATGCCTCTGCCGTTTGACCCGACAACGTTCTTCCGCTGGCATCTGTGATGGTGCCGCTTAACATAATGGGCACATCAATATTTCGTTCTTCTTTCACTTCTTCAATGGCAAACAAAGCCGCTTTTGCATTGAGCGTGTCGAACACGGTTTCCACCAATAAAATATCAACACCGCCATCCAGCAAAGCTTCTGTTTGTTGTTTGTAGGCCAGCTTTAAATCGTTAAAAGTGACAGCCCTAAAACCGGGATCATTTACTTTGGGCGACATACTTGCAGTTTTGTTTGTGGGTCCGATTGCGCCAGCCACAAATCGCGGTTTGGCCGGATTTTTAGCGGTAAATTTATCGGCAACTTCCTTGGCTATTTTGGCCGACTGGTAGTTGAGTTCGTACACATAATCTTCCATTTCATAATCGGCCATGGCAATTGTGGTGCTCGAAAATGTGTTGGTTTCAATAATGTCGGCGCCCGCTTCCAAATATTTTCGGTGAATTTCTTTGATGGCTTGAGGCTGTGTGATGGAAAGCATATCGTTATTTCCTTTTACCGAAACGTGAAAATCTTTAAACTGTTCGCCTCTGTATGCTTCTTCCGAAAATCGGTATTGCTGAATCATGGTTCCCATTGCACCATCGAGCACCAATATCCGTTTTTGTATTTCTTCTTTTATGTTACCCATTGTTGATGGTTGTTGTGTTTCTAAATTTAATTTTAAATGTTGAATTTTGAATGTTGAATTCAAAACGCGTTAGGGATTAAAGTGATATCCTTTTTAGCGGTTTTTTAACCGATAAAAAGATATAACGTAAAGCCCGACCCGCCAGCTGGCGGGGAACGCCCTCCAAAAAGGCGGGCAGGCCCAATAAAATTATTAAAAAATGCATGAAGAATTCTGGAAAAGTCTCTTCGTTATCTATCCAAAATATTTTGGTAGAATGTAGCACCTTCTTTATAAATAAAGGGTTGCTAAGGCTTCAACGGGTCTAATCCCTCTGCCTTTCTTAATAACTGTGGTCACTGTGTTTATGAACTTGGCTGCAAATTAACGCAATAAGGCGCTGAATTACAAACGAAACGGGTTATTTATTATTTAATTAATAAGGATTTGGTCAATTCGTTTAGTGCGGTCACCTTTTCTGAAAACGTGCCGCCGGTGGATTTTCTGTAACTGTTTATGTTTTCGGCCAGCTCGTTGATGTTGTCCGGAATGACTTCTTCGAAAAACTGACGCAATCGTTTTGCCAAGGTGGGGGATTTTCCGTTGGTTGAAATGGCAATTTTAATGTTGCCTTTGGTGACGATGCCGCCCATATAAAAATCGCAGTATGGCGGATTGTCGGCCACATTCACCAAAATATTCTGTTGTTTGCAATCTTTATACACCTGAATATTGACTTCAATATGGTCGGTTGTCGCTATAACGATATGCTTTCCTTTCAAAAATGAAATCTCATATGCCGATTCTATGATTTCAACCTTGTGTTTTTTTGCCAAGGTGATTAACTCGGGCAAAAAATTGATGGAAACGATGGTTACTTTGGCATTCGGACTTGATTTTAACAGAAAAACCAGTTTTTCCAAACCCACATTTCCCCCGCCAACAATAAGCACTTCAAGTTCGGAAACTTTTAAAAAAATGGGGTATAATTCGTTTTGTTCCATGATTGCTGATTTATATTAACTTTCCGGCGCCAATTCCAATTCGAGTCCGTCCATTTCTAAGGAAAGATACAACTGACATCCCAAACGGCTGTTTTCTTTCACAAAAAATGCCTGATCCAGCATATCTTCTTCCGCTTCCCCTCTTTCCGATAATTCATGATTGGAATGCACGTAACACTGGCACGAAGCACACATGGCCATACCGCCGCAAGTGCCTTCAACCGGCAAATCGTACGCTTTACACAATTCCATAATATTCATGGCCATATCGGTTGGGGCATCCAACAAATGATTTACGCCAAACCTGTCTTTAATTTTTATTTTTATATCTGACATCTTATATGCTTTTTACGACCGCTTTTTCGGATTTTTTGGTTTCGCCGTTGAAACCCGTTATTCCGTTAACCGTGGTGTATTTCATTAAATATTTTTTACCCGGATTTACAATATTGTAGGCAAATTGCACTGCAATGGTGGCTTCATGAAATCCGCATAAGATCAATTTCAGTTTTCCGGGATAGGTATTTACATCGCCCACCGCAAAAATACCCGGAATATTGGTGCTGTAATCCAGCGCATTGTTCACTTTTATGGCATTTTTTTCAATCTCCAGTCCCCAGTTTGCAATGGGGCCCAATTTGGGCAACAAGCCGAATAAAGGAATAAAATAATCGCAGGGAACTTCAATATTTCCTTCTTTTGAATGGTTTACGACAACCGATTCCACCTTCCCATCACCGTGAATTTCTGTAACTTCCGCTTCGGTAATCAGTTTTATTTTTCCATTTTTGGCGAGTTCTGAAACTTTTTCCACGGAATCCAGCGCACCCCTAAATTCATTTTTTCGGTGCACCAGAATCACTTCACTTGCCACGTTGGCCAAAAAAATGGTCCAATCCAGCGCAGAATCTCCGCCACCGGAAATTACGACCCTTTTATTTCTGTAAGTTTGGGGATCTTTAATCATATAGGTAACGCCGCGATCTTCATAATCCGAAATGCCTGCAATGGGTGGTTTTCTTGGTTCAAAGGAGCCCAATCCGCCAGCGATAATCACTGCGGCTGCACTGTGTTCCGTGCCTTTATTGGTGGTCACCATAAAATTGCCATCGGCCAGTTTATCGATGGTTTCTGCTCTTTCCCCCAACGTGTAGGTTGGCTCGAATGGCGCAATTTGTCGCTCCAAATTTTGAATCAGATCTCCAGCCAAAATTTCCGGGTAGGCAGGAATGTCATAAATCGGCTTTTTGGGATAAATCTCGGCACACTGTCCGCCCGCATAAGGCAATGCATCAATGAGGTGACATCGAAGCTTCAGCAAACCCGCCTCAAACACGGTAAACAACCCAACAGGGCCCGCTCCGATAATTAAAATATCTGTTTTAATCACTTTTTTAGTAGTAATAGTAGTTATTGTGTTATGTTATAGTTAAAACCTTCGTATAATCCAATACATCTTTTTGCGGCCTCCCGTCGTTTAAAAATGCAAATTTCGTCTTTTTATTTAGATTGATTCTAAATAAAATGTTATATTTTATGCTGATTGATGTTTCAGTACTATTTCTTCATAAAACACACGTAATTTAGCGCTGTGTTTCACCACTTCCCCAATTACGATAATCGCCGGTGAAGCCAGTTTTTGGGCATCAACGACTTCCAAAATAGAGTCGATGGTGCCCACGCCAATTTTCTCGTTTTTTGTGGTTCCGTTTTGGATAATCGCGGTTGGCACATCGCCTTTTTCAAATTTATTGAACATCGCCACAATCTCGCTGAGTTTGCTCATTCCCATTAAAATAACAATGGTTGCGGTTGATTGCGCCGCCAAAAACACATCGTTCGACAAATTTCTGTCGGATGTGGTGCCGGTAATGACCCAAAAACTTTCTGAAATTCCTCTTTTTGTGAGGGCGATTCCCTGACTTGCAGGCACTGCCATTGCAGAAGAAATTCCGGGAATAACCTCGGTTTCAATGCCGAAAGATTCGATATAATCAATTTCTTCCGCACCGCGTCCAAAAACAAAAGGATCGCCGCCTTTTAAGCGAACAGCATTCCCGTATTGAAAAGCGTATTTCACCATCAGTTCATTTATTTCGTCCTGAGTATGGCTGTGAAATCCCTTGCGTTTTCCCACAAATATTTTTTTTGCGAGCGGCGCATATTTCAGCAATTCTCTGCAAACCAAAGCATCGTACAACACCACATTTGCTTTCATCAGCGCATTAACGCCTTTCACGGTAATCAATTCCGGATCTCCCGGACCGGCGCCAACCAAGGTTACTTTCGGATTCTTATTCGCTATCATCTGTTTAATTTTATTTTTTTAGCGGTACAGCTGCTGTTCGCCATTAATCATTCCACTTTGTATCAAAGATTCGTTATGCTCGTTTCATCATTTAAAATTTTAGTTCGAAGTGCTGTTGCTTTTTCATAGAATAATTGTGCATCATTCAAGTATTTTTGGGCAAATTCCTGGGTTGGCTCGTTGTTTTGAATTTGATACACAAATTCAGAAAACGGACTTTCCAACACAATATCCTCCGCAAAAAGCGCTTCAAATTCCGAAACAATTCCGGCTTGTGTATTGGTGGTTTTGTCTTTGGTCAGCAACAAAGCTTTGGCGGTATTTACCAAACTGGTGTAGGAATAATAAATACTGTCGGCAAACTGGTTTAATTTTAAAGCTTCAGCAGCATTTTCAATTTTCTCTTCACTGTCCAACAACAAAGTCGCCACCAAATCGATCACAACACCCGCGCATTCACCAACGCCAACGGCCATTTCAAAAGGCGCTTCTCCTCCCCAATCCGTAAAATCACTTTCCTGCAAATTGGTACTGTCGGCCAGCGGTTTCAACAAATTGTAAAAATAAATTCCCCCTTGTTTGTCGTAATAATCTAAAAAAGATTCTCCTTCACCACGATTCAATTCCAAATCATTTAAAATCGCTCGCAATGCATCCGGACCTCTTTTACTCGAAACTTTGATCACTTTATCGGCAATTCTTCCTGCACCATTTCCTAAAACGCCACCGCCCAAAAGCACCTGCAAAGCCGGAGCAACCAATTTCCCGGACTTGATGGTCATTCCCTGAAAACCAATATGCGCCATGGTATGCTGTCCGCAAGAATTCATGCAACCACTTATTTTTATGGTGATATCTTTATTGGCGGCAAATTGCGGATACTCATTTTTCAACACCTTTTCCAGCTCTCGGGTGATTCCCGTGCTGCTTGCAATTCCCAGATTACAAGTGTCGGTTCCCGGACAAGAAGTGATGTCGAAAATGCCGTTGTAACCCGATTCTGCATAACCCAGTTTGTTAAGTTCTGCATAAAAGAAAGGCAACAGCTCCTCTTTTATATGCGGAATCAATATATTTTGACGCAAGGTCAGGCGCAATTCGTTGGCTGCATATTTCTGAACCAAATCGGCCAGCAAACGAGCCTTATCGGTATAGAAATCGCCCAAGTGGACTTTAATTCCGACAGCATAAAACCCTTTTTGCTTTTGGGGAATCACATTGGTTAATTTCCATACATTATATTGTCCTTCATTTTCAATTTTAACGGAAGGAACCGTCACTTTCGGAATTATAATTTCAGTTTCGAATTTGGAAGTGTCAATTTTAAATGTTGCATTGGACAATGCTTTTTGTTCTTCCGAAACCAATTTCACAAAGGCATCCAAACCGATTTCTTTCACCAAAAATTTCAATCGCGCCCGTGCTCTTTTTGCGCGTTCACCATATCGGTCGAAAACCCTCAAAACAGCTTCCGTAACCGGAATTATTTTATCGGCCGGCAAAAACTCATACAAGGTGTCGGCCAAACGGGCTTGTGAACCCAAACCGCCGCCAAGCATCACTTTAAATCCGATTTCACCGGCCTTAATTTTGGCGATAAAACCCAAATCGTGCATAAAACTCAATGCGGTATCTTCATCGGTCGCGGAAAATGAAATCTTGAATTTTCGTCCCAATTCCTGACAAATGGGATTCCTTAAAAAAAACTCAAAAGCAGCTTGTGCATAAGGAGAAACATCAAAAGGCTCGTTGATATCGATACCTGCAGTTTCCGAAGCTGTTACGTTTCTAACCGTGTTGCCACAGGCTTCACGTAAGGTAATGTCGTCTTTTTCCAATTCGGCCCAAAGTTCGGGCGTTCTGTCTAAACTCACGTGGTGAATTTGGATGTCCTGCCTTGTGGTAATGTGCAGCCTTCCTCGAGAATATTCATCCGAAACCGCCGAAATTCTGTGCAATTGTTCCCCTGAAATTTTCCCATAAGGCAGTTTAATCCGGATCATCTGCACGCCAAACTGACGCTGTCCGTAAACGCCGCGAGCCAAACGCAGACTTCTGAAGCGTGCGTCGTCAATTTTTCCTTCGTAATAAAGACTGATTTTTTTTTCAAGGTCAATAATGTCCTTCTCGACAATCGGATTCTCGATTTCGGTTCTGAAACTTTGCATGGTATTTTGTTTTTATGTTAGTAGAAAATGCTCCCTAATTCATAGGTTGTTTAGATTAAATTTTGTTATATGTTTTTGATTTTTATCCTATCCCCAACCCTTTCCTAAGGAAAGGGAGTTTGTTTTAGTTATCTAAAAAAGATTATTTTTAATTTAACTTTTTTATTTAAAATAGTGTTGAACAGTTTTTATTAATTTCTGCTCCTTTTCATGTTTTATACACACCCCTAACCCCGCTCAAGAGGGGAATTAATTGTAGTGAATTTCAACTTTTTACTTTTAATATTTAATATTTAACTTTTTCAAAGCCCATCGCGCCACCTGGCCCTATCGCTAAAAATGTTCAATGAACATTTTTTTAACGCGCTGTCCTATTCAATAAACCCAACCCCAGATGTGTTATTTGTTTGCGG
>JAUSOJ010000241.1 GCA_030656195.1 Lutibacter sp. | reverse complement strand
TCAACTGCACTGGAAGCGATGAAAAATTTTAATGCTTTGGATGATAAAGTAAAGGCCGAAAAATATATTTCCATCGCCAATTCACAAGTGGCCAGTTTAAATGTGATGGTCGAAAAAATATTAGAAACCGCTGCCTTAACGCACCAACAGCTGGCGCTGAGTAAACAACCTATTGTTATTGCCGAACTTATTGAGCACGTGATTGCGAATTATAAAATAGCCGCACCTGAAAAAACCATCAACTTCAAAAATACTATTGGAGATGCTGTTTTAAATGTGGATAAATTTCACTTTGGAAATGCCATTGGAAACATTCTTGACAATGCGCTGAAATACGGCGGAAAAACAATCACTGTGGAATTGTTTTCGTTAAAAAAGCGCGTTTTAATCACCGTTCAAGACAGCGGAAACGGCATTCCGAAAAATCATAAGGACAAAATTTTTGAACAGTTTTACCGCATTCCCACAGGAAATACGCACAATGTAAAAGGTTTTGGCATTGGCTTGTATTACACCAAAAATATTATTGAAAAACACGGCGGAACCATTTCCATTGTTTACGATGTAAAAAACGCTACCTTGTTTAAAATTGAATTGCCAAATGCCTAATCCCGTAAAAATATTGCTGGCCGAAGATGAACCTTCTTTAGGACAAATAATTAAGGAAAGTTTAGAAACCCGGAATTTTGAGGTGCTGCTTTGTGCAGATGGCGAAATTGCTTACGCCACTTACAAACGCGAAAATCCGCTGTTGTTGGTATTGGACGTAATGATGCCCAAAAAAGACGGATTTACGCTTGCCAAAGAAATCAGAAAAGAAAATCCAGATATTCCCATCATATTTTTAACGGCAAAATCGCAAACGGAAGACGTTGTTGAAGGTTTTAATTTGGGCGGAAACGACTATTTAAGAAAACCTTTCAGCATGGAAGAATTGATCGTTCGCATCAATGCGCTTTTAAAAAGAGGCGATTATGAAAATGGCAGCGAAGTGATTAAAATTGGCGATTATCTATTCAATGTTAAAAACCAAACGCTTGTTTTGAATGGCAATATTGAAACTTTGACACACCGGGAATCGGAATTGTTATCTCATTTAATTCAGCATAAAAATCAGGTTTTGGATCGCTCTTTTATCCTGAAAAAATTGTGGGGAGACGATGATTTCTTCAATGCGCGAAGCATGGATGTTTTTATTACCAAGCTACGAAAAAAACTAAAAGACGATCCTTCCATCCAAATTATTAACGTTCGCGGCTACGGTTATAAGTTAATTTTTTAAAGCGCTTAAATTTGTGTTGTAAAAACATAAAAAATTTAAGTAAATTAGCTTTTTTCAAATTCACTTAAAATTTAACTATGCACGTAGCAATTGCCGGTAATATTGGCGCAGGTAAAACCACCCTGACCAAACTGTTAGCCAAACATTACAATTGGGAACCCCATTACGAATCTGTTGAAGAGAATCCCTATTTAGATGATTTCTACGCCGAAATGGAACGCTGGTCGTTTAATTTGCAGGTTTATTTTTTAAACAGCCGTTTCCGCCAAATATTGGAAATACGTGAAAGCGGCAAAAACCTGATCCAGGACAGGACCATTTATGAAGACGCCCGAATTTTTGCGCCCAACCTTCATGCAATGGGTTTGATGACCAACCGCGATTTTGTGAATTATGAATCGTTGTTCGAATTGATGGAGCGTTTGGTTTCCCCGCCCGATTTACTGATTTATTTAAGAGCCACCATTCCAACTTTGGTTGGCCAAATCCATAAAAGAGGACGCGAATACGAAAATTCCATCAGCATCGATTATTTAAGCCGATTAAATGAACGATACGAAGCATGGATTACCAAATACACCAAAGGAAATTTACTGATAATTGATGTGGACAAATTAAATTTTGTTGACAATCCGGAAGATTTATATTCCGTTATCAACAAAATTGACGCCCAAATTAACGGACTTTTTTAAAAAGAATTAGCCATTCAAAACACAGAATAATACCTTCATTTCCAAAAAATTAAGGACAACAACAAAAATGGGAAAATACGTAAACGACAATTTAATCAATGACGAACGCGTTGAATTGGAAACCACTTATCACTGGATCATTTTTTTCAGTTTAAAAGCACTTTTTACCTTGTTTATTGCGCCGCTTATTGACCGATATACCGATGAATTTGCCATCACCAACAAACGTGTCATTATCAAAACGGGCTTAATAAGCAGAAAAACTTTTGAAATGAACCATTCAAAAATTGAAAGCGTTAATGTTGACCAAAGCATTTTAGGAAGAATCCTTGGCTACGGAAACATAAGTATTGTGGGATCTGGCGGCACAAGAGAAGTGTTTCCCAACATTAGAAAACCTTTGCAATTCAGAAAGAAATTTCAGGAAATGTCCTATTAAATGATTTTTATTTAAAATCATTTAGTAGGATTTGAACCTGCTTCAATACACAAATAGCATACTATTTTAAACCTTCATTTTCGACATCGGAAAGATTTTGAGAGATTTCTTGCGCATATATATCAGTTTTTCTTTGCCCTGAAACACAAAACTACACTTCAGTAAAACCTGCACAACAACTATATTTTCTAAAAAAATATGACGAATATCAATTTGATAAAATGACCATTATCATTTGATTTTATTGTTATTTTCACTCATTTACACTGTATTATCAACAACCGGAAATTACACAGAAAAAGGCTATAATTTGAATTGATTTGTGCAAGAAGTTAAAATGTTATTGGTGCCGTTTTTTGCGTTAAGGATTGAAGTGAAAATCTCGGCAATGCGAAGTTTTATGAAAAACTTTGCAATGACGGATTGTAACGAAAAGCCTGACCCGCCAGCTGGCGGGTAACGCCCAAATATTGATTTTTAATTTTTTGCTGAAACAGGATTTAGCCAAAAATAAAGTATTGATGACGAAATTTTGAAACTTAAGCATGAGTGCCATTTCAAAACATAACGGCAGTTCTTTTACCCGCGGAAAAATTATTTCGGTGCGCGGAAGTGTTGTGAGTATTTGGTTTGAAAATAATTTACCGCCCATTTATACCTTGCTTTATGCGGGAAAAAACCACGAAATTGCCATAGAAGTATTGACGCAAATTGATGCAAATGAGGTAAAAGGAATTGCGCTGACAGCGACGCAGGGATTGGCGCGCGGGATGGTTGCCGAAACTTTTGGCACGCAACTTTCCGTGCCGGTTGGGAAGGGAATTTTGGGAAGAATGTTTGATGTGTTCGGCAATACCATTGATGACCTTGAACCGTTGCCGACACTTGAAAAACGCAGCATTCATCAGGCGCCGCCGCAACTGGACAAAAGGTCGGCGAAATCGGAAGTTTTTGAAACGGGCATCAAAGCCATCGACGTTTTATTGCCATTGGAGCGAGGCGGAAAAGCGGGTTTGTTTGGCGGCGCCGGCGTGGGAAAAACGGTTTTGCTCACGGAAATGATTCATCATATGGTTGGAAAAAATGAAGGCGTGAGTATGTTTTGCGGTATTGGTGAACGTTGCCGTGAAGGCCACGAACTGTATTATGACATTAAAAATGCCGGCGTGCTCGACAATATGATTATGATTTTCGGACAGATGAATGAACCGCCGGGCGCACGTTTTAGGGTTGGCCACGCCGCTTTAACGATGGCCGAATATTTTAGGGATGATGAACGACGCGATGTGTTGTTGCTTATCGATAATATTTTTCGTTTTATTCAAGCAGGAATGGAAGTCTCCGGTTTAATGGGACAAATGCCGTCGCACTTGGGCTATCAGCCAACTTTAGGCACTGAATTGTCGAAACTTCAAGAGCGGATCGCCAACACAAAATCGGGCGCCATCACTTCTATTCAGGCAGTTTACGTGCCGGCAGATGATTTGACCGATCCTGCTGCCGTTCACACCTTCTCGCATCTTTCGGCCTCCATTGTGCTTTCCCGAAAAAAAGCGAGCGAAGGCCTTTATCCTGCCATTGATTTGCTGCAATCCAACTCTAAAATGGCCACGCCCATCATTATTGGTGAACGCCATTATGCCATTGCACAACAAATAAGGCAAACCCTTGCGCAGTATGAAGATCTTAAAGACATTATCGCCATGCTTGGGCTGGAACAACTGTCGGTAAACGACCGCAACATTGTAAATCGTGCCCGGCGCATAGAGCGTTTTCTTACCCAGCCATTTTTTACCACTGAAATGTTTAGCGGGATGAAAGGCAAATTGGTGAGCTTAAAGGAAGCATTGGATGGATGCGAACGCATTTTATCGGACGAATTTAAAGATTATCCGGAAAGCGCGTTTTATATGATTGGATCTATTGATGAAGTGAAGCAAAAAGAAGTTGTAGTGAATGAATTTTGATTGACGATTTTTGATTGACGATTTTTGATTTGTGATTGATAATTGATGGGTTTTTAAAAGACTAGAGGTTGTAAATATTGGCGTTAAAATAAAAAAATAAAAATGAAACTTAAAATTCTGTTGCCATACAAAGTTTTCGTTGAATGTGTCAATGTGGTTCGAATTGTTTTTGAAACAAGCAAGGGTTCTTATGGTTTTTTGCCGCAACGGCTCGATTGTGCGGCTGCGTTGGTGCCGGGAATTTTTATTTATGAAACAGAAGAAAATGAAATTAAATATGTCGCCATTGATCAGGGAATATTGATTAAGGCCGGAAACGAAGTGTTGGTATCTGTGCGCAATGCCATTGGAGATGCAGATCTTGGCGAACTTCAGGAAACAGTTAAAAAATCGTTTTTGGATTTGGATGAGCGAGAACATAAAGCCCGTTTTGTGATGGCAAAAATGGAAAGCGGATTTATCCAAAGTTTAGAGAAATTTCGTACATCGTAACAACTAAAAAATGGCAAAAAAAGAGGGAAATACAGCACCCAATTTTGTAAAAAAAATAGGGGAAAAAGAAAGGCAAAAGCTTAAATCACTGCGCAAAAACAAAGAAAGTGTCTGGTCGGGATTGGGAATGTTTGGCATGGTGGGCTGGTCGATCGCCGTACCAACGTTATTGGGAATAATGCTTGGCATTTGGCTTGATAAAAGCAAACCGCAATCATTTTCCTGGACATTGACTTTTTTGGGTGTCGGTTTGTTTATTGGGTGTTTAATCGCGTGGTTTTGGGTATCAAAAGAAGATAAAGAAATGAACAAAAACAATCAAGATGAATGAAATAACAACGTTTGTTCTCCTTCTCGCAGCTGGTTTTGTGCTGGGTTCGCTGTTTTTTGGCGGACTTTGGCTTACGGTAAAAAAATCGGTCTCGGCTAAAAATCCTGCCTGGTTGATTTTCGGCAGTTTCGTTGTTCGCACGGGAATTGCGTTGTTGGGATTTTATTATGTGGCGCAATTTGGCTGGAAAGCCATGCTGTTGGCCTTGCTTGGATTTATTGCAGCCCGTTTTATGGTGATGTATTTTACCAAAAAGTATGACGAAAAAGGAAATTTATTAAAATAAAACAAGGAATCATGAAACTTAGTCCGGATGAAACCGTGTTTTGGGAATATGGATTTATAAATTTAAATCTGACCATTGTGACCACTTGGGCAATAATGCTGGTGCTGGCAATTGTTTCATGGTGGATTACGAGAAATCTCAAAAAAGACATCCAGATTTCCCGGTGGCAAAGCCTGCTCGAAATTATTGTGATTACCATCAACAATCAAATTGAAGAAATTGGCATCAGCAAACCAGCAAAGTATATTGGATTTATTGGCACGTTGTTCTTATTTATTGCGACTGCCAATTTATTTGTCATTTTTCCTTGGTACCAAGCGCCAACGGGTTCAATTTCCACCACTGCAGCGCTCGCCTTATGCGTTTTTTTTGCTGTGCCTTTTTTTGGCATCTCGGAAAAAGGCATCCAGGATTATTTAAAATCGTACGTGCAGCCAACCATTATTATGTTGCCGTTTAACCTCATCGGCGAAGTTTCGCGCACTTTGGCTTTGGCCATCAGGTTGTTTGGAAATATCATGAGTGGCGGAATCATTGTGGCCATTTTGTTAAGTGTGGCGCCGCTTTTATTTCCAATAATCATGAATGCGATCGGACTTTTAACAGGTATGGTTCAGGCCTATATATTTAGCATTCTGGCAACGGTTTATATTGCCGCGGCCGTAAAAAACACAAAATCGATGAAAACCTAAAAAATAAAAAAATGGACAATTCAACATTAATAGCACTTGTTTCAATTATTACTGCCGGCATAATTATGGCAGTAGGAAGTATTTTTCCTGCGTTAAGCGAGGGAAGAGCGGTGTCAACCGCCTTAAGTTCATTGGCACAACAGCCCGATGCGGCACCAACCATTACCCGAACCTTATTTGTTGGTTTGGCAATGATTGAGTCAACCGCCATTTATTGCTTTGTGCTTGCCATGATTCTGATTTTCGCCAACCCATTTTGGAATCATTTTATAGGAAGTTAAATTTTTACCCATGAAAATCGATTGGTTTACGGTAATTGCTCAAATCTTAAATTTTGTCATTTTGGTATGGCTGCTGAAACGTTTTTTATACAAGCCAATCCTGAATGCCATTGACGCGCGCGAAAAAAAAATCAACGCCCAATTGGCAGATGCAGAAAATAAAAAACTGGAAGCCAAATTGGAACATGATGAGTTTATTCGGAAAAATGAAACTTTTGATGCCGAAAAACAGCAGCTGATGCAAAATGTTATTGATGAAACCAAAACAGAACGAGAACGGCTTTTGAAAGAAGCAAGAATAGATGCGGATGCGCTAAAAACCAAACATGCTGAAGCCTTATCAGAAATGCAAAACAATTTAGTGGAAGAATATAAGCAACATATGGAACAAGAAGTATTTTCCATTTCTAAAAAAACGCTGATTGACCTTGCCTCTGTGGACTTGGAATCAAAAATTGCCGAAACCTTCATCAAACAATTGGAGAAATTAAATGAATCCGAAAAAAATAATTTCGTTCAGTCTTTTAAATCTGACTCAAAACCAATGATTGTGCAAAGCGCATTCAATCTAAGTCCCGAGTTTCAACATAAAATTAAAAAAACGGTGGATGAAATATTGGGGACCGACACAGACTTTGAATTTAAAGTTGAACCCGATTTAATTGCCGGTATTGAAATGACGGCAAATGGCTATAAACTGGCTTGGAGCATTTCAGAATATCTTGATTCCCTTAAAAAAACCATCGCGGAAAAAACCGATGAAATACGGAAAACCGCAACTAAAAAAGTAAAAGATGCCAACAAATGATTTGACCAAAAATATCCAACAATCATTTCAGGAGCTGGAGGGAAAAATTGAAAATCATTCTTTTCCTTTTTCGCCTCGTGAAGTGGGTGTTGTTAAAAGCATCTCGGCAGGTGTTGTTATTGTTTCGGGTCTTCCAAATGTTGGATTTGAGGAATTGTTGAAGTTTCCCGCTAATTTATTTGGCATCGCTTACAATATTGATGAAACCGAAATTGGCGTTATACTTCTTGGGGAATATCCGCTGCTGAATGTTGGCGATAACGTGGAGCGAACAGGCAGGGTTATGGACATTCCGGTTGGGAATGCATTTATTGGAAGGGTGATCAATCCGCTTGGAGAACCTATGGACAACAAAGGTTTTATTGCCCAAAGCGAACGTTTTGCCATTGAACGACCTGCTCCGGCAATTATGGACAGGAATGCCGTTTCGGTGCCTTTACAAACCGGCATAAAAGTGATTGATGCGCTCATTCCCATCGGGCGAGGGCAACGGGAACTTATTTTAGGCGACCGACAAACCGGTAAAACCGCGATTGCCGTTGACACCATCATCAACCAGAAAGATAAAAACGTTATTTGCATTTACTGTGCCATCGGCCAGCGCGTGGCATCAGTCGCCAAAGTTATCGCGAATTTGAAAGAAAAAGGAGCGATGGATTATACAATTGTGGTGGTTACAGAAGGAAACAATGCGCCCGGACTGAAATATATCGCTCCGTATGCCGCAACCAGTATGGCCGAATATTTTATGGAGCAGGGAAAAGACGTGCTTATTGTGTATGACGACCTTACCCAGCATGCGCGGGCTTATCGTGAACTTTCTTTGCTGTTGAGAAGGCCTCCCGGACGTGAAGCGTTTCCCGGCGATATTTTCTACATCCATTCAAGATTGTTGGAAAGAGCCACTCAGCTCAACAACAAACGTGGAAACGGAACGCTAACGGCATTGCCAATTATTGAGACCGAAGCCCAAAATATTTCCGCTTATATTCCCACCAATCTCATTTCCATTACCGACGGACAAATTTACCTTTCTCCCAAACTGTTTGAGTTGGGCATTTTGCCGGCGGTTGATGTTGGAAAATCCGTTTCCCGCATCGGAGGCAAAGCCCAATTGCCAGCATTTAGTTCCATTACGGGAAGTCTGAAACTTGCTTACGCCCAATTTGAAGAACTGGAAAGCTATGCGCGTTTCGGAACCCGCATTGATGAGCATTCCAAAAAAATAATTGAACACGGCAAGCGCATTCGTTCCTGGCTAAAACAACTGGAACTTCAGCCAATGTCTGTTCCCGAACAAATTATGGTGCTTCTTGCCTTGACAGAAGGACTTTTTGATCAGATTGACATTGACAAAATGGGCATTGCAGAAGTTGCTTTGTTAAAGAAAAGCATCGAGTTATCCGAGGAAATATTGCAAAACATATTTTCTAAAAAGAAATTGAACAATCAGGAAAAAGAAGCCATTTTAGCGATTGCAGCAGAAACGCTTGCTGATTTTGAAACGCCATCAGAAAAAAATGAATCCTAAAAACCGCATCCATGGAAACCTTAGAAAGTTTGCGCAGAAAACTTGATGGCGCCGAAGACTTGAAAACGGTTGTAAGAACCATGAAAGCGGTTTCGGCGGCCAACATCAACCAGTACGAAATGGCCGTACACGCCCTTAAAGATTATTATAAAACAGTGGCATTGGGTTTTTTAGTCCATTTTGATACGCGAAAGGAAAAGTTTTTTATGAAAGAAACCGAACCGACAGCCAAAAAAGAAAAATTAATTTGCGCCATCGTTTTTGGGTCTGATCAAGGGTTGGTAGGGCAATTCAACGATTCACTCACTGCATTTGTTTCGCAATCGCTGCACAATTTATCGGGCAAAAAAGAAATTTGGGCTGTGGGCGACCGCGTTCAATTATTGCTTTCAGATATTGGTTTTACAGCCGCCAAACTATTTTCCGTTCCAAATTCAGTTGACGCAATTACACCATTGGTTGGCGATATGCTGGTTCAAAGTCAGGAAAGTATTGAAGCCGGAACCATCAATGAAATTTACCTCTTTTTCAACAAGCCAAAAAACCCTTCCGGATACGAGCCTATCATGAAACAATTGGTGCCGCTGGATGAGAAATGGAAACAGTCATTTGATGAATTTCAATGGCCAACCCACAAAATTCCGCAAATTGCCGGAGGCGTTGAACCCACTTTAAAAGCACTCATTCGCGAGTATCTTTTCGTCTCTTTATTCAAGGCAAGCGCAGAATCTTTGGTGAGCGAAAACAGCAGCCGGTTAAGCGCTATGGAGCGTGCAAATAAAAATATTGAAGAATTGTTGTATGATCTCGGACTTAAATATCACCAGGAGCGGCAAAAAGCCATCAATGAAGAATTGTTCGATGTCATTGCCGGATTTGAAGCGCTGAAAAATGATTCTCCTTCAAAAAAGAAAAATTTTTAGCCTATATTTCTGTAGGAATTTATTAAAATTTTGAGCGTTCCCCGCCAGCTGGCGGGTCGGGCTTTCGCTGCTCGCATCCCGTAAAAACGGGCGTGCTCAAACAGACCGCTCAATCCCTAACGCGCTTTGAATTAATAATCCAGATTAATCATTGATTTTTGTCTTAAAATCATGCACCAATCGAATTTTAAAAACTGGTTAGCTATTTAAAAAGTTTTGCAACTTCGTTTGGCAAGATTATTGAATCTTCCCAACATCATTTTAAGCAAGTTTTACTTCAGCAAATAAATGCGCAAATATTAATTTGTTGCCATTACTGAAATGTTTAGCTTAAATTCGCCAATATTATAGACTTTGATGTATGCAGTTTCTGGAAAACCCTATTTTTAAAAAATACCTGAAATACTTTTTAATAGCGATTTCATCGCTCATTTTGTTTAGCATTCTGTTCTTTTTTACCGTATACGCCGGAATTTTTGGATCATTGCCCAACAAAGCGACTTTGGCTGCCATCAGCAATCAGGAAGCAACACAAGTGATTTCTTCCGACAACGTGGTAATCGGGAAATTTTTTGCGGAAAATCGCACCAATATTGCCTGGGAAAAACTGCCCGATCATCTTAAAAATGCACTGATTGCCACAGAAGACAAACGTTTCTTTACCCACAAAGGCTACGACATTCAAAGCTATATTCGCGTTTTTTTTAAAAGTGTTTTAATGCGCGACAATAAAGGCGGCGGAAGCACTTTAACACAACAATTGGTTAAAAATTTATATGGCCGCAGTAATTACAGTGTGTTGAGCATGCCCGTAAATAAAATTAAGGAAATTATTATTGCGGCGCGTATGGAGAATATGTTTACCAAAGAAGAACTTTTATTGCTGTACCTGAATTCAGTTCCGTTTGGTGAAAATCTTTATGGAGTAGAAACTGCTTCCCTTAGGTATTTTAACAAACCTGCCAGCAAATTAAAGGTGGAAGAATCGGCTGTTTTGGTTGGATTGTTAAAAGCAAACACCACTTTTAATCCGCGCTTGAATCCCAAAAATTCTGTGGAACGCAGAAATATGGTACTGGACTTAATGGGAACACAAGGTTATTTGACAGAAAAGGAGTCTGACAGTCTGCAAAAATTACCGTTAAAATTAAACTATGAAAACGCCACTTTAAATGCGCCCGCCGGCTACTTTGTACATCAGGTAAAGAAAAAAAGTTTGGAATTGCTGGCAGATCTCAAAGATGAAAACGGCAAGCAATACAATCTTGAAACAGACGGACTAAAAATTTACACCACCCTAAATATGCAGGTTCAGAACATGGCTACGGACGGCATCAAAAAGCATATGGCAACCATGCAAAAAGTGCTGGACAGAGAACTTGAAAACCACAATTTTAAAAAAGAATGGTTAAAAAAACATGCAAATGCTTCTAATAAAGACAAGGAAAAAAGAGCTATTGAAGTATTTGACTGGAATGGGGTCACCACAAAAAAAATGAGTAAAATAGACAGTTTATGGCATTATTATAAAATGCTGAATGCTGCGGTGCTCATCACCAATCCAAAAAACGGCGCCATTATTACTTGGGTTGGCGGCAACGATTTTAGAAAACTTCCTTTCGATATGGTGCAATCGCACCGACAAATTGCTTCGGCTTTTAAACCTATTTTATATGCCACAGCATTTGAAAACGATTTTGAACCCTGCAATTATTTGGAGAATAAGGAAAAAACATATTCTAATTACGATAATTGGACACCCAAAAATTTTGACCATAAATTTACGCAGGACAGCACGGTTGCCTTGTGGTATTCGTTAACACACTCTATGAACGTGCCAACGGTTGATTTGTATTTTAAGGTGGGCAGGCAAAAGCTGCTCAATACCTGCAACAAACTAAATTTTCCCAAAATAAAGGACAATGCGCCATCCATGGCTTTGGGCACGCTCGATTTATCGCTGGTTGAAATTGTGAGCGCGTATGGTGCTTTTGCCAATAAAGGCCAAACCACCGATCCGGTGATGATTGATAAAATAACCGATGCCAACGGAAAAATATTGTACGAAAGAGAAGCTGCCAAGTTTGAAAAAGTATTCAGCATAAAAACAAGCCAAATGATTACCGCGATCTTAGAAAAGGCCATAAATAACGGAACCGGAACCAGAATACGAAACCAATATGGCGTTAACGCTGATATTGCCGGAAAAACAGGTACAGCACAAAATTATTCCGACGCTTGGTTTATTGCCTATACGCCCGATATGGTGATAGGAACCTGGGTGGGCGCCAGCACACCCGATGTTCACTTTTACAGCAGTCAGGGTTCTGGATCTGCATTGGCATTGCCTATTGCGGGAAATGTGCTTCGTGGCATTGAAAACGACGCCAAATTGAGAAAACAATTCCTAACCCCGTTTGCTATCCCGTTTTATATTTATGATGATATGCAATGTGACCCTTACCGCCAAACCGGAATTAAAGGTTTTTTTAGAAGGTTGTTTAATTAATGATTTTATTATATTTGACAAGCCTTTAAATCTTAGAAAATGAATCTGCCGCCATACCAAGATTTTCCCATTATTTCTGATGAAAAAATTAGGTTGCGACAAATCATTGAATCCGATTTGAATGATCTTCTTGAAATTTCATTCTATGATGCCAAACAGGCAAAAAATGTGGAGCAAGCGATTGAAATACAAGCGAAAATAGACAAGGATTATGAGGAAGGAAATTCCATTCATTGGGGAATTGAGGCTATTTCATCAACTAAAATTGTGGGAACCTGCGGTTATTATCGCGGACTTAACAAGGGCGAAGGCGAGTTGGGCTGTGTATTGCTGCCTCAATACAGAGGTCAAGGTTTTATGACCAACGCGATGCAATTGGCAATTGATTTCGGATTGAAAAATATAGGTTTAAACCGCATTTGGGCAGTTACTTCCAAACAAAATAACAAAGCCATAAAACTTCTTGAACGGCTCAACTTTATCAAATTTACCGACTTGCCGGATGATGAAATTGAATATGAATTGAAAAATTAAAAATCATCACAAATGGCTCAGTCTGTTTGTGAAATAAATTAAAACACATTACGTTTTAAACGCAAGCAATTGCTCTAAATTCAAAATAAAATGAGAAAAATATCGATTTTATTAATTGTTGGCTTTTTAGCCCTTTCCTGTAAAGATGATGTCACTAAATCTGAAAATTTACCTGATATTAAAGCGCAGTTAACCTTAAAAAACGACTCTTTGGAAAAGGAAATTGTCCTTCTAAAAAATTTAAAAGACTCTTTAATAAACACAAACCGATCAGCAGAAAATAACTGGTTTGATAAAGATTTCAATGGTGCTTATTTTACCAGACTGGGAATTGCCAATCCCGAAGAATTTGTTGAAAAAGCACTCAAAAAAAGAACTGACTTAATTCCTTCGGATGCCGTTTTAGGCGGAACTATGAGCTTTGGAAAAATTCAATTACTCGGAAATAGATGGGTCATTGCCGATTATAGTGACGGGCATATTCAGGGAAGATCCATTTATGAATATCGGCTAAACGATAAAAAAGAGCTGACATTTAAGGTGCTCGCTTCAAATGACACAGAGTAAAACTTGGTTAAAAAATATTTCACCAGGTTCACTTTTATAATTTCATCATTTTTAAAAACGCGTATTAACGTGTCATTTTAAATATTAGATTTACAAAACCAAAATAAACCTTTGGAATGTTACCCAACATTTATCGAAAACTTTATTAATTTCTAAAGTAACAATTGTAAATGAGAAAATTGAAATTCCCTAGCGCACAAACCATTTTGCTGGTTATCGCCGCACTTGTTGCCGTTTTAACGTGGGTTGTTCCTTCAGGAAAATATGACACCTTGGCTTACAATGCCACCGACAATACTTTTATACGGAAAAGCTTGGGGGAATCGAATGTGATTCCCGCCGAACAATCTGCTTTAGATGAACTTAATATTAAAATTCCCTTAAAAAAATTTACGGATGGCGCCATCACAAAACCCATAAGCATTCCAAATACCTACAAAAAAACAGCCTCAAACTCACAAGGTTTTTTTGAATTTGTTCAGTCGCCCATCAAAGGAATCATCGCGGCATCCGACATCATATTCTTGGTGTTGATTATTGGCGGATTGATAGGCATTATGACCTTGACCGGTGCTTTTGACGCCGGGATTTTTTGGCTGGTGAATAAACTAAAAGGCCGGGAATATATTTTAATCATTCTTACCACTACTTTGGTGGCCTTGGGCGGAACCACTTTTGGTTTTGCTGAAGAAACTTTGGCCTTCTTCCCTATTTTAATTCCTGTGTTTATTGCGGCTAAATATGACGCCATGGTTGGATTGGCCTGTATTTTTCTGGGCACTTCCGTTGGCACGATGTGTTCAACCACAAATCCGTTTTCAACCATCATAGCTTCTGATGCGGCCGGCATCAACTGGACAACCGGACTTTATGGAAGAATTTTGATGTTTAGCACTTGTGTGGCCATCAGCATTTTATATATTTTGCGATATGCCAAAAAGATCAAGAATGACCCAGCAAAATCCCTGATTTTCGATCAAAAAGAGGAGATGGAAGCTCATTTTGGACATCTTTCCAAAGGGGAAATTGTGCCCTTAACCAACAAGCTTAAACTCATTTTGTTTGTATTTGCATCTTGTTTCATCATCATGATTATTGGCGTTGCGCTGCTCAATTGGTGGTTTATAGAAATGACTTCCGTATTTTTGGTTGGTGCCATTGCCATTGGTTTTATCGCCAAAATAAACGAATCTGATTTTGTGAATGCATTTTCAAAAGGCGCGGGCGAATTGCTTGGTGTTGCTTTTATTATTGGAATTGCCCGAGGCGTTTCCATATTGATGGACGACGGACTTATTAGCGACACCGTGCTTTTTAATGCGAGCGCCCTTACCGAAGGAATGAATAAAGGCGTTTTTGCCAACGCACTGTTTTTTATCTATAACGGATTGTCCTTTTTTATTCCATCTTCCTCAGGAATGGCCGTACTTACCATGCCCATTATTTCGCCTTTGGCAGATACCGTTGGTATTGGCCGTGAAGTGATTGTGAATGCTTACCAATACGGCATGGGATTGTTTGCCATCATCAATCCAACCGGACTTATATTAGCCTCGCTTGCCATCGTAAAAATTGGTTTTGACAAATGGATAAAATTTGTGATGCCTTTGGTTATTGTCCTGATTTTGGTTTCCATGATTATGTTGACAATTTCTGTTTATTAATTGTTGTAGATAAGTGTAGTCTCTAAAAATGAGATTAATCATAATAACTGCTTTAAAAACAGATGATTTTCCACTCGCATTTAATAATTCCTTTTAAAAGCATGTTAAATCCTTTTAATATTTTTTATTTTATAGTTTTTCAACTTACTGAATTACAATAAATTACTTCTGATATTTTTGGCTTAATTCGATTTTTGTGTTTTTGATATCAATCATAACATAGATTGATGCAAATCATTTTATAAAAGTTGGCTAATGCCTATTTTTATGAATATGATTAATATTAAGTCAAAAAAATACTTTTATAAACAAAGTATTGCTTTATTCTTAAAGCCGTCATAAATAAATGTTTGAATGAAAAAATCATAAATGAAATGAATATAGTGGATAGCTCCAATGCAATATAAAACAACAACCTTAAAAAAGTCAGTCCCTTGAGTATAAACTTTAAAAACATCGTATTATGAAACACAGTTTAAGAAAATTAGTCGGATATCATCTCGAGACAAAAGACGGAAAAAAAGGCAGTGTAAAAGATTTTTTGTTCGATGAAAAAGAATGGGTTATAAGATATCTTGAAGCTGATATGGGATTTATTTTGCCGGGAACGAAAGTTCTCATTCCAAAAACCTTCTTAGAGCAGCCTGATTGGATCAACCATATCTTTCCAATTGATCTAACTGAAGAAGAAGTTGAAAAGAGCCCTCCATTAGACGACAATATTAAAATATCAAGAAAGTATGAACAAGAATTGGATGCGCATTTCAAAATTATCGATTATTGGTCAAAGATAAATATCCCTCCAGTTGGCGGAATGACATCTTATTATCCGCCAAGGCCTATTAATCCACCCGTTAAAATAATTGACGAAAAGGATTTGAATACTTCCATCAGAAGTTTTAAAGAAGTTAGTGGTTATCAAATTCAGACTTTGGATGGCGTTATGGGAGCTATTGATGATTTAATTATAGATGACACCGATTGGCAAATTATATATGCAGTCATAGACACAAATAAATGGTTGCCATGGGGTAAAAAAGTGTTAATAAGTGTTCATTGGTTAGATAAAATAAGTTACAGTAAACAGAAAATTTATATTGATCTAAATACAGAAACCATTAAAAATGCTCCTGAATTTGATTATTCAGAGTTTATAAATGAAGCTTATGAGAAAAAATTGAATGATTACTACAGAAAGCCAGTGAAACAAGATTGATGGTTAAAAATACGTAAATCGAACGCAGGATTTGATTTATAATTTAAAGAATTTGATGTATAACGTTGGGAATATTCCCAACGTTATTATTTACGCTATTATAATATTGTTGATCTAAATCAGGACGGATTCACAGCATAATTAAAACTTAAAACGTATCGGCATTAAATATATTGATACAAAATACTCGTAATCAACAAAAAAAAATTGCCAACATAAATAAAATTGGGAATGTTGCATTTGAAGCGAATAACAGCCACAAGGCCTTCTTTCCAGCTATGAAATATACAAAATTTGTGATGCCTTTTTGGCTATTGTCTTTATTTTAGTTTCCATGATTATGTTGACTATTTCTGTTCATTAATCGTTAAAAAATGTTGTAAATCATTATTAATCGAACTATATTAAAATATTTTTACAGATTAACAGTGCCAAAACAACAAATTATCATTTGTTTAATAACGGTCGCTATATTTTTATTTGAATAAATAATTTCAGGAAGCAGAATATTAGGCAATGCTATTAACCGCAATATTTTTTGTAATTAAAAGCGGAGGAAACAAATCCCCTGATAAATTAATCTGTGGTAAATAAAATAATTCCATCATAACTTATATAAAATAGAGAAGTGAAACCAGATAATCAAGATTGACAAATTAATAAAAAACAATTCATATTAAATTTATTATTATTTTAGTTAAAAATATTGTTGTAAAATAAAATAGATAAAATTTTTATTCGCTAAAAATTGAATAGATGCGTATTTTAAAAACCAGCCTGCTATTTTTACTGTTTTTTATGGGGAATCAACCTGTTATAACAGGACAGGAGAACGATGCGCAATCGATTGTAAAAGTTGGTGTTTATAACAACAAACCCAAAATTTTTATCAAAAAAAATGGAGTGCCTGACGGAATATTCATCAGCGTCATTAATTATATTGCCAAAAATGAAAATTTAAAAATTGAGTATGTGCAGGGAAACTGGGTTCAACTCAAAAATATGCTTGAAAATGAGGAAATAGATATCCTGCCAGATATGGCCTATTCCACAGAAAGAGATTCACTATACAGTTTAAATAAATTACCGGTCATTGGTTCGTGGCTGGAGGTGTTTTCAACAAAAAACATTCCTGTTAATTCTATACTGGACTTACAGGGCAAAAAAATTGGTGTATTAGGTGGCTCCATGCAATCAGAATATCTTAACGAGGTGGTTAAACAAGATTTTGACCTAACTTTTGAAACTATGCATTTTGTAGATTATGCAAGCTCGGCAGATGCACTTAAAAATGGCACAATTGATATTATTGTGGCTGATCGCTTCTTTTATTTCTCAGATTATTTTTATAAAGAAATAGTGTCAACTGGCATAATTTTTCGTCCGGCCGACCTATTCTTCGCTTTTCCAAAAAATAAGAATCCCGAACTTATTAAAATAGTTGACAAAAACCTTGCTATTCTAAAAAACAAAAAAAATTCTGAATACTATGATTCTTTGCATCGCTTGTTAGACAAAGATTATAAAAAAGGCATTCCTGTATATTTAAAGTGGATATTTTTTATTGTTTTGGCAATTTCTGTAATTTCCTTATTTTTTGCAATCTTACTCAAAAAAAGAGTTGCTTCAAAAACAAAAGAACTCAAATTAAAAAATATAGAACTCCTAAATGCAATTGAAAAAGCAAAAGAGAGTGACCAGTTAAAAACAATATTTCTCCAAAACATGTCTCATGAAATTCGAACTCCCTTGAACGGTATTCTAGGGTTTCTCGACTTACTGAAAACGTCCAACTTAGATAATTTAAAAAGAGATAAATACATTGATGTTGTTAAGATAAGCAGTGAAAGATTGCTTGACACCATTAATGATATTATTGAATTGTCAAAAATTGAATCTGGTTTGATAACTGTAAATTATTCTAATGTGGATGTTGTTAAAACACTCAAAGATTACTGTGATTTTTTCAAATATAAAGCCGATGAAAAAGGACTTATATTAAAATGCATCCAACAAATTGATCATGATCGAGCCGTTATTAAAACTGATCATTATTTATTAGACAGCATATTTAAAAATTTAATCAACAATGCCATTAAATTTACCGATTCTGGAAGCATTGAAATTGGCAATTATCTGGAAGGAGAAAACTTAGTGTTTTATGTTAAAGATACAGGTATCGGCATTCCTTCAAACAGAATTGAAGCTATTTTTGATCGATTTGTGCAATCAGAATTAAATATTATACGACCTCATGAAGGCTCGGGACTTGGTTTATCCATTGTAAAATCTTATATAGAAATGCTTAACGGAAAAATATGGGTAAAATCAGAAATGGAAAAA
>JAUSOJ010000260.1 GCA_030656195.1 Lutibacter sp. | reverse complement strand
AAGGATGATGTTTATAATGCCCAATGATGAGGCTTTGTATTTTGCGCCTGGATTTGCAATGACTTCAATTTTTTCAATAGAACCTGCCGGCAAAGATTTTAAAGCATCCGATTTTGATAAGGAAGAAATTTTGCCATTGATCATTACCGTAACATTTGCTTGGCCTCTTAAAGTAATTCCTCCATCTGGATCAACGTTTACAGACGGGATGTTGTTTAAAATATCTGTAGCTACGCCACTATTTGATGCCACGTTTTTATCTACATTAAACACAATTTTATTGGATTTAATGTCCACAGTCTTCTTTCCGCCAACAATTTCAACTTCGTTTAATATTTGCGTATCCAACTCCAATTCAATAACACCCAAATTAAAATTTCTCGAAACTGTGGAAAGGTTCAGAATTTTTGTTTCATAAGATATAAATTCCACAGAAACGCGATAGGTTTCTTTTTCAACATCAATGGAAAAATTGCCCTTTTGATTGGTAATTCCTCCAAATTTTATGAGATTGGAATCGATGCTTTTAAAAATAATGGTGGCATCCTCCAAAGGTTTTTTTGTGGAGGCGTCTATTATTTTTCCGGAAATAGTATAAGTGGGGTTTATGTTGTTTTGGCTAAAACTGAGTATTGGGGTAAATACAATTAGCGTTAATAGTAATAGTCTTCTCATAGAAAAAAACTTATTTTAAGATTCATAGCTTTTATTAATCGTTAATTTAACGAATAACATCGTTTTTCATAAGGGTAAAAATACAAATTATAGTTAATAAACAACACTTTATCCAATTAAAATTACTGTTTGTTATGAAAAACTTAGAATAAACTAGAAATATTAGAATATCAGTTTAAAGGAATGTATTTCTTTCAGCAGTTGTTGTGGCGATTTGCAATGTATTCCGTGTAATTTTAAAGTTTTTGCAGCAATGATATTTTCTTCGTTGTCATCAATAAAAATGGCGTTTTCGGGATTGATGGCGAATTTATCAAAAATGAGATTGTATATTTCCGGATAAGGTTTGCGCATTTTTTCTTGTCCGGAAACCACCACACCATCAAAATAATTAAAAAAAGGAAACAATTCCAATCCCAAATCCCATTTTTCGGCACTCCAGTTTGTGAGCGCATAAATTTTATAGTTTCCTGATGCTTTTAAGGCTTTGAACAATGCAACATTTTCTTCAATAGGTCCAGAAAACATTTGATGCCATTCGCTGTAGAATAAGCGAATTAGATCTTCGTGTTCGGGAAATTCCGCGATTTTAATTTTTTCCGCTTCTTCAATGGTTCTGCCGCCATCCTGTTCGGCATTCCAAGCACTTGTGCACACATTGTTCAAAAACCATTGCACTTTTTTTTCGTTGCCGTTAAACACTTTTCTGTACAAATATTCAGGTTTCCAGTCCACCAAAACGCCTCCTAAATCAAAGATTATGGTATCAATTTTACATTTCATTTTTCGTATCTTTTTGTCCTTGTTGCATTAAATAGGCTTTAATAAAACCGTCTAAATTGCCATTTAAAACAGCTTCAGCATTTCCAGTTTCATAGCCGGTTCTCACATCTTTCACCAATTTATAAGGATGTAAAACATAATTTCTGATTTGCGACCCAAATTCAATTTTCATTTTCCCGGATTCTATATCGCTTCTGGCTTCCTGCTGTTTTTTCAATTCAATTTCATACAATTGCGATTTCAGCATTTGCAAGGCCCGTTCTCTGTTTTCGTGTTGTGAGCGTGTTTCGGAACAAGACAATTGAATGCCTGTCGGTTTGTGGGTAAGTTGCACTTTTGTTTCCACTTTATTCACATTTTGGCCACCTGCACCACTTGAGCGTGAAGTTATAATTTCAACATCTGCCGGATTTATTTCGATTTCAATGCTGTCATCAACCAAAGGATAAACATATACCGAGGCAAATGAAGTATGGCGTTTTGCATTGCTGTCGAATGGTGAAATCCGCACCAACCTGTGCACGCCGTTTTCTCCTTTTAAATAGCCAAAAGCAAATTCGCCTTCAATTTCTATGGTAACCGTTTTTATGCCTGTGACATCGCCTTCCTGAAAATTCAGTTCTTTTACTTTATATTTTTTGCTTTCTGCCCACATCAAATACATACGCATCAGCATTTGTGCCCAATCACAACTTTCCGTACCGCCCGCTCCGGCAGTAATTTGTAACACGGCACTTAAATTATCGCCTTCATCGGAAAGCATATTTTTAAATTCCAGGTCTTCCAGCAATGAAATTGTGGTGTCATATTGCTGTTCAACTTCTTTATCGGTCACTTCGCCTTCTGCATAAAAATCCAATAACACCGAAACTTCGTCAAAATGGGTTA
>JAUSOJ010000259.1 GCA_030656195.1 Lutibacter sp. | reverse complement strand
AAACATTTCTGATAATGGCACCGTTGCTTTTACAACTTTTGCGCCTGCTCTGTCATCCATCGCTGTTACTTGGCCTCTTCTTCTGTTTAAATCACCTACAATATCTCCCATGTTTACTTCAGGAGTTACCACATCAATTTTCATAATTGGCTCAAGAATTACAGCTTTTGCAGCTCTTGCAGCAACTTTATATCCCATTTTAGCTGCCAATTCAAACGACAATGCATCTGAATCCACTGCGTGGAATGAACCATCATACAAAGTAATCTTCATGCTATCCATTTCGTATCCTGCTAAAGGACCGTTTTTCATAGCCATTTTAAATCCTTTCTCAATAGAAGGAACAAACTCTTTTGGTACGTTACCACCTTTGATGGCGTTAACAAATATCAATCCTGTTTCACCAGCCTCGGCAGGTTCCATCACAAATTTAATATCCGCAAATTTTCCGCGTCCACCCGATTGTTTCTTATAAACTTCACGGTGATCAGCTTTTGCTGTGATAGCTTCTTTATATTCAACTTGTGGTTGACCTTCGTTTACTTCAACTTTAAACTCACGCTTTAAACGATCAACAATAATTTCTAAGTGTAATTCACCCATTCCTGAAATAATTGTTTGACCAGAAGCTTCATCAGTTTTTACAGTAAATGTTGGATCTTCTTCAGCCAATTTACTTAAAGCCATCCCTAATTTATCAACATCAGCTTTTGTTTTAGGCTCAACGGCAATACCAATAACCGGATCAGGAAAGTTCATTGATTCCAAAACAATTGGAAACTTTTCATCACACATGGTATCCCCGGTTTTGATGTCTTTAAATCCAACACCAGCTCCAATATCTCCAGCTTCAATATAATCAATAGCGTTTTGTTTGTTAGCGTGCATTTGGTAGATACGTGAAATACGTTCTTTTTTACCAGAACGGCTATTCAAAATGTACGAACCTGCATCTAAACGCCCAGAATATGCCCTGAAAAATGCTAAACGACCAACAAAAGGATCGGTTGCAATTTTAAATGCAAGGGCAGCAAATGGTTCTTTTACGCTTGGTTTACGTAATTCTTCTTTTTCTGTATTTGGGTTAATACCAATTACACCTTCCTTGTCGGTTGGCGCAGGTAAATAACGACAAACAGCATCCAATAAAAATTGTACACCTTTGTTTTTAAACGCAGAACCACAAACCATTGGAATGATAGACATATCCATCACGGCAGCACGAAGCGCAGCATGCACTTCATCTTCAGTAATTGAATCCTCATCTTCCATGTATTTTTCTAAAAGGTTTTCGTCATACGCAGCAACTTCTTCAATCAGTTTACCACGTAATAATTTTGCTTCTTCTTTTAATTCGTCTGGAATTTCAACAACATCAAAAGTTGCTCCCATAGTATGATCGTGAAAAATAATTGCACGATTTTTGATTAAATCAACAATCCCTCTAAAGTTTTCTTCATCTCCAATATTGATAACGATAGGCACTGCATTAGAACCTAACATTTCTCTAACTTGCTGACAAACACCTAAAAAGTTTGCACCTTGACGGTCCATTTTATTAACGAAACCAATTCTTGGCACTTTATAGTTATCGGCCAATCTCCAGTTAGTTTCAGATTGTGGCTCAACGCCATCCACTGCACTAAACAAGAAAACCAATCCGTCCAATACTCTTAAAGAACGATTTACTTCAACAGTAAAATCAACGTGACCGGGAGTGTCAATAATATTAAAGTGATAACCCATTGCATCAGCAGTAGGCTCCCCATTCTCTGTTGGGAATTTCCATTCACAAGTTGTAGCGGCAGAAGTGATTGTAATACCTCTTTCCTTCTCTTGCTCCATCCAGTCCATAGTTGCAGCACCATCATGCACTTCACCTATTTTATGGGAAACTCCTGTATAATAAAGAATTCGCTCGGTGCAGGTAGTTTTACCCGCATCAATATGAGCAGCAATTCCTATATTTCTTGTATATTTTAAATCTCTTGCCATTTCTGTTTATTAAAATCTAAGGTGAGAGAATGCTTTATTAGCATCAGCCATTTTGTGAACATCCACTCTTTTCTTCACTGCGGCGCCTTCTTCTTTTGCTGCAGCTAAAACCTCACCGGCCAAACGTTGGGCCATTGATTTTTCATTACGTTTTCTTGCATATAAAATCAACCATTTAATGGCGATAGACACCTTACGGTCTGGTCTGATTTGCGATGGAATTTGAAAAGTTGCTCCACCAACTCTGCGGCTTCGAACCTCAACTTGTGGCATTACATTGCTTAAGGCGTCTTTCCAGATTTCCAATGATGATTTTTCCTGATCTTGTTTTTTTGTTTCTACAATGTCTAATGCATCGTAAAACACTTTGAAAGCCGTAGATTTTTTACCGTCCCACATCAAGTTATTCACAAAACGTGTCACTAACTGATCGTTAAATTTTGGATCTGGTAAAAGCACTCTTTTTTTCGCTGCTCTTTTTCTCATGTCTTTACATTAAAGTTTTTAAATTACTTTTTAGGGGCTTTTGTACCATATTTAGAGCGACGTTGCGTTCTACCGTCAACACCTGCAGTATCTAATGCACCACGTACAATATGATACCTAACTCCTGGCAAATCTTTAACCCTTCCACCTCTAACTAATACTATCGAGTGCTCTTGTAAATTATGTCCTTCTCCAGGAATGTAAGCGTTCACCTCATTACCGTTTGTTAACCTAACCCTTGCTACTTTACGCATCGCTGAGTTTGGTTTTTTTGGTGTTGTAGTGTAAACACGTGTACACACTCCTCTTCGTTGAGGACATGAATTTAAAGCAGCCGATTTACTCTTCTTAGTTATTTTGGTTCTTCCTTTTCGTACTAATTGCGAAATTGTTGGCATACTGAAATTTTGTTATAAATTACTTTTAATATATTATGCTCTTTTCAAAGAGTTTGCAAATGTACAATTATTTTCTTCTTAATCAAATATGAATATATTTTATTTTTTCTAATTAAATTAACAACATATATAATAGGTATAAATTTGGGTTTTTTCTGGTTTTTAGTTAATGGTTTAAAAAAAAACCATTAACTTATAAACAATTTAATATACTCAGCCAGTAAATTTCTAAAATGATCATTTTTACTATTTATAAAAGCAATTAACCGCACCTATCCATTGAAAATACGGGCGATACAAGCAAAAATGCTTAAACTATTGAGGAAATAATTTATTGAATAATTCGTAATTTAACGGCGTCT
>JAUSOJ010000233.1 GCA_030656195.1 Lutibacter sp. | reverse complement strand
ATTTTCCCTGCTCAAATAAAGCCACTATCTCTTTTTTAAATTCCTCTGAATAGCGCCGTTGTTTAAGTAATTGTTTTAAATTTGTTTTCATATAAATTGACTTTTATGGTCAACCTATATCAGGGAGGTACATCCGTCTTCGGACTTCTGACTTCGGTCTTCCGTCTTCGGACTTTAAACAAAACTTTTCCCTATCTTTGCGCCCATAATTTTTTACCATGAGATTACATCGAAATTTAGTATTTACGGTTATCGACTCTGTGAAGTCGATATTCAATGAAGGAGAATATGCCGATAAGGCCGTTGAAAAAGCGTTGAAACGCGATGCCCGCTGGGGCGCAAGAGACCGCAAGTTCGTGGCGGAAACCATTTATGAAATGGTGCGATGGAAACGTCTGTACAATGAAATTGCAGGCACCAAAGAACATTATACCACCGAAAACGTGTGGAAAAACTTTTCGGTATGGGCCATCTTAAAGGGCGTTAAACTGCCAGAGTGGAATCAGCTGCAGGGTGTTCCGGAGAGACGGATCAAAGGAAAATTCGACGAACTTCAGAAAGTACGCGTTTTTAAAGAATCCATTCCTGACTGGATGGATGAGATGGGCGTAAAAGAACTGGGCGAAGCGCAGTGGACGAAAGAAATTCATCAGTTGAATGAACAGGCCGACGTTATTTTACGCACCAATACCCTAAAAACCACCAAAGCCAACCTGCAAAAAAAATTGATGGATGAAGGTATTGAAACGGAATTTATCCAGGGCTATACCCATGCCTTAAAATTGGTTGAACGTGCCAATGTTTTTAAAACCGAGTGTTTTAAATTGGGCTTTTTTGAAGTGCAGGATGCTTCTTCACAACTGGTTGCGGAATACCTGGACGTGAAACCTGGAATGCGGGTGATCGACACTTGTGCCGGTGCCGGCGGAAAATCGTTGCACCTGGCCATGATTATGGAAAATAAAGGGCAGATCATCGCCACCGATATTTATGAAAGCAAACTAAGAAAACTGAAAATAAGAACCCGCAGGGCCGGTGTTTTCAACATCACCACCAAAGAAATCGATTCGCCTAAAGTAATGAAGAAAATGAAAGGCACCGCCGATCGCGTATTGATTGATGCGCCTTGCAGCGGTATCGGGGTATTGCGCAGGAATCCGGACAGCAAGTGGAAACTGGAACCTGAATTTGTGGAAAACATCATTAAAATACAGGCAGAAATACTGGAGAATTATTCGCAGCTGGTGAAACCGGGCGGGAAATTGGTGTATGCCACCTGCTCTATTTTTCCTTCCGAAAATGAAAAACAGGTGCATGGTTTTTTGAAGAATCATCCGGAATTTGAGTTTGAGAAGGAACATAAAGTTTCTCCTGCAAAATCTGGGTTTGATGGGTTTTATATGGCGTTAATGAAAAGGGTGGAATAAATTTTGAATTACGATTTACGTCCCGATAGCTATCGGGATTACGATTTTGGATTTTGCCCTCAGACTCCGCGCCTCTGGTGCTCGTCTGCGACGAGTACCTACTTACTTATATTAGCTTATAAATTATAGCGTTTGCAACGCGGATAACTCCTTTGATAAAGGGTTTCTCAGGGGGATTTCGTTAGTTCACAACAGGTTGCCGCGTCGGATTTCTTCGGCTACGCCTCAGTAATCCTTCTCGCAATGACGGGGGTTATAATCAGCTTTATAGTGTCTATATGACGGATTTTAATTGAAAACTTTAATGCCAACGCGCCGGCTGGCCCTATCGCTAAAAATGTATCCCACACATTTTTTTAACGCTCTGTCCCGCAATGACGCGGTTTTAAAGATGTTTCTGCGTTGGATGTTCTAATAAAATTGAATTTAAATCTTTCCTATATTAATTCCCCCTTTGGGGGTTAGGGGGCCTTACCCAGACCGCCTATCCAGCCGCTTCTCCAGCCGCCAGGCTCTTTGGGTTGCTACGTCAGCCAACGCTAAAAAAACAACCTATTTTAAGACGAAAAACATCATATG
>JAUSOJ010000232.1 GCA_030656195.1 Lutibacter sp. | reverse complement strand
AATTTATGGCTTACGTTTGTGCTTGGGATTCCTGTTCCTCTAGCGGAAGTTCCGCTTATTGGCCCGACGGACGACGACCAATAATTGTAATTATAACTGTTCGCAGTGCCTTGCTGGTCGCGTTCAATAAACCCGCCGCTGTCTTGGTCTAAAATGCTGCCTTCATCCTGTAATAATTGAGATTCACCAGCCAAATCAATAGTGCCGTCTAAATCCAAATACCGAGTAATTCTTAGGCTTTGACCAATTCCGGTTCCCGATGAAATGTTAGTAGTACCGTCCATCGTTAATTTTCCGGATTCCGATATCATTCCCAATAAAGTAATATTTCTGTTTCCTGAAGTAATTTCATTTTTGGTTTCAACAATATTCCAATCTATGGGCGTTGAACCATCAATTCCGAACGAGTTTGGCAAATGCAGTACGCCTCCATTTAACCACGTTACAGTGTTATCCCAGGCGCCGTCAGCAACGGAAATATATGGCAATGGTGCTGTTTTTGGCTGGCTTGAAGTTATGTTTTTAGGTGAGCCAATTATTTTTATGACATTGCCTGATTCATCATTTGAGGTATCATCATTCATTGGATAATAACCCACCAAATTTTCCCACAACAATCCGTTAGAAATATCTAATGGAATTGCTTTTCCTTTAACCGCAGTTCCATTAATTTGTATTTCTTGATTCATCATTTCACGAATTTGTTGCGCCGTTAATGCAATATTCCAAATGCGAACTTCATCAATATAACCATAAAAATTATTTTTAGGAACTGTTGGCGTATCGCTGTCGTACACAGCGCCAATAAGAAATTTTTCTGTTCCGTTTGCCGGTAAACCCGAAAGTGTTCCGGAGGCAACTTCAAGTCCGTCAATAAATAATTTCGCTATTGAGCCATCATAGGTTGCTGCAATATGAACCCATTTGTCAATTGCTAATGCGTAAGTTGATTCAAGGTTTATTAATGCAGCTCCAAAATTATTATACCATGTTAAATTTGGTTTTCCATTATTTAAAGCCAAATGATATCCTCTTTTGTTTGTTGTTTTAACATTTCCTTTTGAAATAATTGTTGCTGAAGAAACCATTGCTTTTTGCAATACCCAAGCTTCTAATGAAAATGAACTTGTAAAACTATGCTTATCTCCAAAATCCACATAATCATCAATGCCATCAAAATCAATAGTGCTTTTTGAGATGGTGCCATTAAATGTAAAATCATTTATGCTGAATGTTCCTAGTCCGCTTGAAGCTCCCCAAGCATAAATTCTAAATTCTATTGGTATTGAAATGTTTTGATAGATGGGGTTTGTTAAGGCTATCGCCATGTTTGTCCCAGGATCCAGCGTTGCTGTTGGAGTCCCAATTTCGGCATTAAAATTATCAAGACTTGAACGTAATGCAAAATTTACAGGCCCAGTTAAACTCACCTGTCCAGTGTAATTAAAATTAATCAGATTAATTTGATATCCAAGATTCGGAATTAAGACGAAACTGAAATAATCAGTTGGGTCAAGTAAAGTTGAACCCCACCCCCTTGCATTATATCTATTATTAGCAATATTTCCATCAATCCCTTCGCCTCTAGCAATTCCGGAAACCGTGATTTCAACATCAAATGTTTCTCCTATTTTATAAGGATTATAAGAATAAGGGTTTACACCGGTAATTGGGTTTGTCCAAATACTTTGCCCAAAACCTTCATGAATGAATCCTAAAAACAGCATGGTGTGGATTAAATACAAAAATCCCTTGTTATTTAAACATAAATTTCCTTTCATAGCAAGCATTTTTAAAAATAAAATTCAAAAATCAAAAACATCAATAAAATGATGCTTGATTCTTTGTTTCCATATCATAAAAAAATTTAAAAAAATGCATTATTATAAAGGTTTGCGAAGCAAAACAGTTCCTTTTTTCATAGCGTAGCATTTATTATAAAATAAATATAATGAATTTATATATAACTTTAACATTTATAGGTAATTATAATAAAAACCGGCTAAAGCAGGAGCCTAAAAATATGGTTGAAAAATGCTTATTTTTTACTGAAGAATAATTTTTAAGATGGAAAATAAAACAGGAAGAACTGATGGCTTTTTTACAACTTTAAAAGTAAGCTGCCCACATAATTTTGGCCCGGGGAACTGATGGAAGATGCGAATTCTTTGTAGTGCACATCAAATATATTGTCAGATTGCTACATTGTACCATTGCCGAATTATACTACAATCCTGCTATATTTGGCTGTAAATTTGCAAATTCTTTTGGAATCAATGGATTTTCTAACACAAAAAGTGTTCTTTTGTCGAGCTGTAAATTTTGTACAATATTCGCATAATATTTGTTGAAAACAGCATCCAATTCACCTGAATCTGTGATTTTTTGCAAACCTAATGCTACCCTTTCTGCCAATTTAGGCATCCTTGGATTTACATAAAAAACCAAAGGAAATGGATAGAAGAACAACAAATCGTTTTCAATTTCCAAAGTTTTCAGTTTTGAAGCTCTATTTTCAAAAACACTAGAAACTTCATTTGCTCCAAATGTTACGTAGTCAAATTTACCCTCTGAAAGTCGCTCAAAAATATCATCAAAAGTACCTTCTTCAGCTACTTTATAATTGTTGAATCTAAAAATTTCAGCATCGCTCCAAGTTTCAGGAATTCCTAACTTATAACTCTTAAGTTTTTTATTGTCAATATTTTTTTTGAATTTTTCTACATCTTTGGATTTGATGATTGGAATACGGTATCCTAATAAATTTTTGGCAATTGGTTTTAAAATTACAATTTTTTCCTCATCAGAAAACTTTTGATTTCCTGCAATTGTAACAAAAAGATGATGGTTTTTTTCACTAAAAACGAGTGATTCTTGCGTTCCGGGATATTCAGAAAAAGACTCCTTGATTTTAAAATCTCCGTATTTATCAACGGTAACTTTTAAAATAGCTTCTAAAATTTCACGTTCATAACGCTGTCTTATTTCTGAACGATTGCCATTCCAAAAATCAATTTCCGTAATTTTTGATTTATTTAATGACGATTTTTTTGAAGTTTCATTGCATGAATTCATAAATAAAAATATTGTAATCAGGATTCCTATTTTTTTCATTCAGAAATATAAGGAAATCTTTGTGGTATCTCCTTTTAAATTTATTAAAATGATTGGAATTCTTTAATTTTAAAAAAATTTGTTTTTTAACTAAAAACCCAAAAACTTTCTCCTAAAACTGGGTTGGATTTTCTGCATGCATCCAACGACCTGCATTTTTGATAGTTACCATTTGGCTTTTTTACAACTTTAAAAGTAAGCTGCCCACATAATTTCGGCCCGGTGAACTGATGGAAGACGCGAATTCTTTATAGTGCACATCAAATATATTGTCGATTCTGAATGAGATTGAGACCTTTTTAGAAAACTGATAATTGGTGTTCAAATTTAGCGTGCTCCAATTTGGGGTTCCGTAATAATTACCTGTTTCGGTAACAAAAGGTGTTTGTTCAATATTGTCGATGCCTTCTTCCAAATTATAATCACTCAATTTTTTGGCAGCGTTAAATCGGTAATTTAAACTGGT
This sequence comes from Lutibacter sp., assembly GCA_030656195.1. Taxonomy (GTDB): domain Bacteria; phylum Bacteroidota; class Bacteroidia; order Flavobacteriales; family Flavobacteriaceae; genus Lutibacter. The sequence continues at coordinate 41,814 of JAUSOJ010000232.1, read as the reverse complement.
TAAAAATTTGTTTTGGGTATAACTCACCTCCAAATTCCCAAATAGCGGCGGAATGGAGGATAGCGGCATTTTTGTATCGTAACTTTTTCCCTTGGTGTATGTTAATGATCCGTTTGTTTTAAAATGATTGAACACCGTTCCCTGAAAACCTATTGTTCCACCTTTAACATACGCATTTTTATTGTTGATATTTGCCATAGTTGTGGCCGTTACGCCATCGTACACCAAGGTATTTTGGCCATTTATTTCAAAAGGGCCGCGCGCAATGTAATTATGAAGCAACATATAGTAAGCGTTGGCACTTAGCAAAAACTTTTTATTGTTGAAATAGCGCAATAAGCCAATTTCACCATTGTACACATATTCAGGTTTTAAATAAATATTTGGCACCGTAACTTGTCCGCTTTTATAGCGAATTTTGCCAATATCATCAATATTTGGAGAACGAAAACCTGAGGAAACAAGAGTGTTAATTTGCCAATTTACAGTAGGTTTGTAAACATAGCCTGCGGTTACCGACAATGATTTATTATCGGAATAAATTTCCATATCGGGCAAGGTCATGAAGGTGTCATCGATCCAAAGTGCTTTCAAAAAAGTGGACGTAAGCCGGATTCCGGTATTAAGGGTTGATTTGCTGCTTAGGTTTTGGCGATAATTGGTGTATAATGCCACGCTTGAATATTGACTTCCGCCATCGGGATAGCGTGATTGGATGACAAAACTGTTTTCAAATCCGGTAATTTCACTGCCGTTAACGGCTATTTTTTTGCCAATTGCATCTGAACTTACATCATTGTGCGTAAATTCAAAACCATAGGTTAGATTTCTGTCTTTTAATTTATTGAGCGGCACTGAAAAATCGCCGTTCAAACTGTAAACATCCACATTTTCAGTGCGATAAAATCGGTCTAAATTATTCATTCTGCGTTCAATACGCGATTCTTCCACTTGTTGAAATGCAAAAACCAGACTTCCTTTTTCGAGCCAGGAATACCCTGGATTGAATTGTAACCTGGAAGAAGCCAAAAACCTGTTTTGGGGTCCATAGTACGCTTCGGCATAGCGCAGTTTTCCGTTGGAAACTTCTGCTAAATTGTCGAAATTAGGAATATCGGATGATGTTGAATATTGTATGTTGAAGGTAATATCGGTGTTTTTACTGAGCGGAACATAAAATTTTTGCAAGATGTCCAATTGGTTGTAACCCGTGTTTTTTTGCAGGTCAGCATCTGGATTTACAACACCTGTCGGATTGTAAAATGCATCGGTATTGTTGGAATACTGAAAAACTTTTCCCCAATTGTCAAATCCGTGATTTCGGGTTTTTCCCATTTTTAAATCGCCAAAATCTGAATAAGAAATTGCTGTGAACGACGCCCATTTTTTAAAACTAGCCTCTGCATCAAAATGAATTGTTTTTTCGTTATTTGCAGAACTGTACTTCGAAAAAATGGCGGTATTTAAGGTGTTTTCTGTATTTATTTCGGGTGTTTTGGTAAAATAGTTGATGACACCACCCAATGCATCCGATCCATAAATTACGGAAGATGGTCCGTAAATAATTTCGGTGCGCTCCAAAACCGTTGGGGAAACGGTGATGGAACTTTGCAGATGTCCGCTTCTGTAAATTGCATTGTTCATACGAACGCCGTCAACAACCAGCAGCACTCGGTTTGCTTCCATTCCTCTAATAACCGGACTTCCGCCGCCCATCTGGGTTTTTTGCACTTTTATTCCAGGCAAATGCGCCAGCAAATCGGCTGAGGTTTGCGGTGCCATTTTTCTAATTTCCTCTCTTGATGTAATCGCAATGGTTTCGGCAATTCGGCTTCTTGTTTCCTTTCCTCTTGAAGCTGACAATACCACTTCATCCAATTGTTCGGCCCTATTGGATAAATAAACAGTAAAATCGATAACGCCTAAATCCCTTTTTAGGATTTCAAATTCAATAAAAGATAAATGGTTGAATGAAAGCACATCGGATTCTTTAAAAATTGACAAATCCGCAATTCCGTTTTTATCGGTATAAACAAACAAATCTCTGGTGTCATTGTATATGGTCACATTGTTAATTGGAAAATTGGTTTCGCGGTCGAAAACCTTAACCTGTTGTGATTTTGCGGATAGCGTAATTAGAAAAAGTAATAATAGTGATGAAAACCTCATAATTAGCTAAATACAGCTTTTAAAACAGTTAATGATTTTGGCTTTTTAAAGCCACTCAAATGAAATTCAAAATATTGGATCAATATTGACAATACGGTTTGCCTGTTTGCGGCACTAAAATCAACCTCATGTAACACATCAAAATTTATGCCCAAGAGCTTCTTAAATTGCACTAAATTTTCACCTGAAACCGCATTAATTTTTTTCTGATTTGTGAAACTTCCTTCCAACAAATCAAAGTAAGCGGTATTCACATCTGTCATCTCAGGATAAAACCCCAAAAATTTGGTAAGATTCAGCAGAAAAAGCAAATGAAAATTGGAACAATTGTCATGCGTTTCCAGCCACAAAAAAGAGGTCTCCAAGTATTGGTACAACTGGCTGTTTTGTTCTTCTTCGCGTATTGAAAAATAAACAATTTCGGCCAAAAATAAAGCGATGGTCTGTTTTTTTATGGTTGAATATATGGAATGGTTAAAGTTAAGCACCTCAACATCCTTAATAAAATTTAAAGCGCCTTTGTTGTTGTGATTTGCCGTTAAATTAAGCACCATTAAAGGTTGAAAATAAGCCAGTTTAACGGTCGATTTTTTGGAGGTTAAAATGCCTTTGAGCATATATGTTTTAATGCCGTATTTTTCGGTGTAACAAGTTGCAATTAAACTTGTGTCGCCATATTTTATGGTATTAATGACTATTGCTTTGGTGGTTTGAATCATCGCTAATTGTTGAAGGATTTATTTTGCTGAAGAATCCTGTGTAAATATATTGCTTTTAAACAATCAACATTCATAAAATAAATAGGTTTTCTTTAATTAAGAAATGACGTAAAATTCGGAATCATTCTAAAATTTAGCGCAAAAAAAAACCTTAAACATTTTAATATATAAGTATATTTAAAATGTTTAAGGAATAAATAAATCAACCCCAAAGACTTATTTAATATTTTTAGTGTAAAGTGCCAAAACCCCTCTTGACATTAATACAAATCAAAGATACCATTGATACCCATTACTTTTTACAAAACTTTGCAAAAGTGATTAAAAAATATACAAATGGTTTGTTTTTTATAACAAATGGATTTTTACTGTTAAGTAAATTGTTTATTTTTATTAAAAAAACTCGTAGATTATTGACAATCAACCATTTCAATAATTTGAAAAACTCATTGATTTCATTTCAAATATGTGCTACATCCAAACAACATATTCATTTTAAAATTATAGCCTTTTGACTAATGATATCAAAATTGGGTTTTTACCTTAAGCCGAAGGAAAGCTAATGGAGACTTCAGTGCCTGTTTTTATGCCTAAAGAAATATCTTTGGTTTCAATAGTTACGTTTTTATTTTGGTGCAACACCCTAATTCGGTTCTCTGTTGTTTCGGTGCCAAAAAATCTTTTCTTTTGCGTTATTTGATCAAGTTCCCTGGCTTTATTAATCCCGATTCCGTTATCGCGAATAATGCAAATTACATTGCCTTGATCTTCTTTTATGCTTAATTCAATCTCCTTTTCACCCTCCTTTTTCATGATTCCGTGCCAAATGGCGTTTTCAATAAAAGGCTGCAAAAATAGGGTAGGCACTTTGATATGATCCAGTTTTAAATTTTCATCCACAGAAACAATATAATCAAACCCGCCGTTTACACGCATTTGTTCGAGTTTTACATATAAGGCCAAAACCGCTAATTCTTCGGTAAGCGATGTAGTTGGGCTGGAGGAACTATTTAAAATAACACGGATAAGCTTAGAAAATTTTGTGATATAGTCTGACGCTTTTTCAATGTCATTTTTTAATACGAAATTGTTGATTGAATTTAGAGAATTAAATAAAAAATGAGGATTCATCTGACTTTGAAGTGCCGTCATTTTTAGTTCCTCCATTTCTTTTAATTTTACAGCCAATTTTACTTCGGCGTTTTTGCTTTTTTGTTCAATTCTTTTAATGATCAATCCGAGAAGAATTGAAAATATGATACTTTGCAATAAAGCGCCCAAATAAACAAAAAACATAGGTTCAATACCTTTGCTTATAAAAAACTCTCTTCCCAAAAAAGCCTCCAGAAAACTTACATTGGCCAAAACAACATAAATTAAAGAGCCTGCAACAAAATATAAGGAGAAATTATCGTTGATTTTGGTGAGTATCACATAGTATGAAACGAAGGTAAATATTGTTAAGGCCGGTATAATTGCCGTAAAGGCTTTAACCTGAAATTCGTAGCCCAAAAAGTATTGAATAAGCATAAAAATAGGCGCCAATAACACCAATACTTTTACGCCAAGTTCAAAATACTTGTCCCATTTTATTAAATGAGTTCTTGTATCCAGCAAGTCCCTCGCAAAAGCAAGATAAGCGGCATAGGCTAAAAACTGGATTGAAAAATTGAGATAGTTATAAATAGGCTTAATACCATCAGAAACAACATGTTGCAATAAATAAATGGTTAATGCCAATAAAAACAAACTGTAATACAGGTAAAGTTTGCTTCTGTTTTGAAAGAAAATTAAAAAGTGGTAAAGAAATAAGACGAATAACCCCCCTCTTACCCAAGAATATATTTCAGAATTAAAATCTAAAAGCATTAGCTGTCTAGGTATAATCTTTTAAACAATTCAATTTTTCTGTTTCTGCTTATGCTCGCCGTTAATCCGTTGGTCATTATCAATTCCCCTCCCAATCCTTTAAGGTATTCTTTAACGTGATTTAAATTTACCAAATAAGAATTGTGAACCCTGAAAAACTCAGGAAACATACATTTTTTCTCAACTTCTTTAAGTGTTTTTGACACCAAAATTTGTTGCTCCGATTTTAAAAAAATGGTGGTGTAACTTTTATCGGATTTTAACATGACCACGTCATCTTTGTCTAATAAGTAAACTTTTCCGTCAGCAGAAATGTTAATTTTATCATTATTGTCATTGATATTGTTCAACAACAGTTGCAATTTGTTTTCCAATAAATCCCCTTTTTTGGACTTTTTAATTTTATCCATCGCTGCCAATAACTCATCTTTGTCAACCGGCTTTAATAAATAATCTATTGCAGAAACTTTAATTGCTTTTAAAGCAAACTCATCATGGGCAGTGGTGAAAATGAGATTAAAATCCTTGTTTTCCAGTTTTTCGATCATCGTAAAGCCATCCATCTCTGGCATTTGTATGTCCAAAAACACCACGTCCGGCTTTTCATTATTAATGATATCTATTGCCTTAATTGGTGAATTGCAAGTTTTAAAACAACGTTTTCAATGTAGTTGTTTAATTTCCACTCTAATGCTTCTAAAGCATCATTTTCGTCATCAACTAGTAAAATTTGTAGCATGTGTAATGTGTTGACTTTGGTTAAATTTGTATGCAAGATACAACTTTTGCATACATGTTCAAAAAGTTGCGTTTTTTTTATTTATTTTATTCAAAAAGGTGATTATTCGTAAAATTATTTTTTTTGTTATTGAGGATTTTTACTTATTTTAAGTGCTGTTTTTTATTGAAAATTCCTCTAAAAGATTAAAAAATTTAAAAATTTATGTGTTTTGTTTTTATCTTTTGATGGGTAAAACATAAAAAAATACAGCAACAAAATGTGAAAAACTTCCCAATAACACAAAAATATGAAAAATGGCGTGGTTGTATTTAATTTTTTTTATGCTGTACAAAATGGCGCCAATGGTATAAAAAATGCCACCGCTTAACAACCACATCAAACCTTCAAACGAAAAGTTCATAATTAAAGGTTTCACTGCAAAAATGATCAACCATCCCATTAAAACATAGGCAAAAGTGGAAATTTTATCATATTTCCCCGTAAAAAAAAGCTTTAAAACAATGCCTAAAAGCGCCAATCCCCACGAAACGCCAAAAATGGACCAGCCAACCCAGCCATTTAAAACAACCAAGGTAAATGGCGTGTAGGTTCCCGCTATTAAAACATAAATTGCCGAATGGTCAAAAATGTTTAGTCTGTGGCGTAATTTTGGGCTTTTAGCATAATGGTAAAATGTTGATGCCGAGTACAACAAAATTAAACTCGCGCCATAAATGCTAAAACTTACAATATGATAACCGCTGCCGTTTAAACTTGAATAGGTAACCAATAACACCAATGCACCAATGCTTAAAACCAAGCCGATGGCGTGAGAAATCACATTGAATTTTTCTTCTTTGGGTTCGTAAAAGGTTATTTTATTCAGGTCCATATAATCATCCTAAAAAATGAGTTTCAAAATACTGTTTTTACACACTTAATAATTGATAAAATTAGAATAAATCGCTTAGATGGCAATCAATTTCTTCAAAAAATAAATGCACCAAACGCGTTTAACACCTATTTATTGCCGTTCGTGAATAAAAAACAGTCGTTTATATGCAATAAACTACCGTTCATATACTTACAGTCAAAAAAATTTCTGTATGTTTGCCCACTACTATTTAATTTTTCGGAAAATGCAAAAACCCCTACTATTCAAATTACTGAATTTTAAAACCCTCTTGATTATATTATTTTTGTTTAGCTCTCTTGCTAATGCGCAATATATCATGCAGGTTAATGTTTTAGGTGGTGAACAAATACCTCTTAACGGGACAATCTCAATAGACGCAGGATCTGCGCTTACTTTTAGAATTACAAATGCAATAACACAAGGATGTGGAGATGTTAGGGTTCGAGATATCACACTTACTGACAATCTCAATTTTTCAGTAAGCACTACAATTCCCACAAATGTGAAGCCGGATGGATGTAAAGGTGATAATTATTATGATTTCACAGTAACGGCAAAAAATACAGTGTGTGGGACCTATTTTACTGATGTTGAAATACATATCAATACAGGAACTTTTAAATTTAGATTTGAAGTAAAAACATCTCCCATCATTTCAGTTTTGGGAGGCAGTCCATTAGCTGATATTTTGGACGGTGCCACCACAACATCAGCGACCAACGGAACCTATTTTGGGGTTGTGGAAGTTGGTGGTGTTGTTTCAAGAACCTACATTATAACAAATACCGGTAGTTGTCCGCTCGACATTAGTACTATTACTAGCTCAAATCCAACTTTTCCAATTTACATTCAAGCAGATTCACCAATTATCGCTCCTGGTGCATTTACCTATTTTGTTGTTGTGTATTCTCCTAATCCTTTAGCACCAACGACTTCGACAATTACTATTCCAAACACCACTTCCGGATCTTCAAATCCGTATACCTTTAACGTCAGCGCCACAATATTTAATATTGGAATACCTGGACCAGGAGGAGTGACGACCAATTTTAGGCTTTGGCTTAAATCAACTAGGGGTGTTGTAATAGAAAATCCTGATCCAAATGTAAGTCCTAAAAAAGTTAAGGAATGGAAAGATTTAGGTGTCAATGGGGAAAGCGCAGCGCAAACGAATACAAATTTACAGCCTACATATTTAAATAATGTCGGTTCAAATATAAATTTTAATCCAGTTATAAAATTTGAAAATGACGGCAATTACTTAAATCAATATCTGGAAAATGCAAATAATGGGTTTTACAGTCAAGATATTTTTATCGTAATGGAACCCGATGTTGATGTTGCCAACTCAACAAGAATGGCTATTTTTTCAGGAACTGTTTCCAATTACACAAACATTAGGGGGACATTTCCAGGAAATGCCAATTATGATAATGATGGAGATGGCATTATGAATGATATTGATGAAAATGATTTAAATCTTGGAAACGATGTTACATCCGTTGGTTTGGGAAATTTACATGCAACAGAGCGGTTATGGTATAATCAAGGCTCAGCAACATCAAACCCTTATTACAATCTCGCAGGGTCTTTAACCAGATCTTATGCCAAAGCAGGAATTATTAATGCCCATAATAAAACAGAGACGCCTTCTGACGGTATGAGAATGTCATTCAACTCTGTAAACGATAATATTGCCGCCACAAATTCTAATAACTTTACGTTTACAAATTTGGGATATGTTCAATCTGAACCAGTTCCCACTTTTGTTTGGGGAACTCCCTACAAAATTGGCAAAAATGCGCATTCACCTTATGGAAATTTAAACGGTCGCGTAGCTGAAATCATGACCTTTGCGCAGCGCGTTCCCGATGCCGACCGCCCAAAAATTGAAACGTATTTGGCCATTAAGTATGGCATTACGCTTGGTGAAACACAAGCAGAAAAAAATTATGTCAATTCTGCCGGAAATGCTATTTGGGACATCAATACTGGTATTCCAAGTAAGGATGTTTTTAACTACAATATTGCAGGCATTGGCCGGGCAGACAATTCCGATTTAAACCAAAAGCAGTCCAAGAGTGTCAATGATGCAAATGAGGTAACCATTGGTTTAGACGGAATCTTCGCCACCAACAGCGCCAATATCAATGAATTTAAAAATGATGGCGATTTCTTGGTTTGGGGAAGTGACAATGGCGCTTTTACAGGTGCGAGTACCAATACAGTAACCATTGCCACCGGAATTACTACTTCATTAACCCGTATTGACCGAAAATGGAAAATAGTGGAATCAAAAGTAGATGAAGATGGCGATGTAGAAAATGTATTTGTAGGCATACCCTCGACTGCATTTAGTGGCTTTACAAAAACAACCGAGGAGGAATTTGTTTTAATTGTTTCGGAAACTGAAAATTTTGCTGATGCCGATATCGTTGATGTAGTTCCTTTGAAAATAGCCTCTACTATGTATGGCATTACACTAGATAAAGAAGGCAATTCAAGCTACCAAACCTGGTACGATTTTGACGGTACAAAATATTTTACTTTTGGAAAGGCGCCTAAATTAACCAGAAAAAGTGCCGTAAATATTGCTGAAGGCGATTATTTGGTTGGGGAATACGCCCTAAATTTAAATATCAATGCATTCACCATTTCCGCTTGGGTTCGCGGGGTAAATCCAAGTGCAATTCCCCGAACCATTATGGCTAAGGGAACTAAATTGCAATTAAGGTTAAATACCGAAAGCAAAGTTGAAGTTATGGTAGATAATGACGATGTGCCAAGATTTATTTCAAATATGGCTTTGACTTACGGAAAATGGCACAATGTGTCGTTTGTATATGCAAGCGGAACGGTATTTTTATATATTGATGGCATATTGGATAAATCGGAGCAAGGGGTAAATCCGCCTACACCAAATTACAACCGGTTTTCTATTGGTGCAGTTTATATTTCCAAAAAAGAAGATGAGATTATAAATCCGTTCCTTGGGGAAATTGAGGAGGTTTATGTGTGGGATCAAGGGTTAAGCCAGGATCAAGTTAGATATTTGATGAACCAGGAAGTAGAAATAATTACCGGAAATTTTGTTAAAGGAAAAGCGCTGCCTTATGCAAGTCCAAATAATGAAATTGCAAACATTCCATGGAGCAAACTAAAGGGCTACTACGATTTTAATACTTTCTACGGGACAACGGTTGAAGGTTTAACCGCGGAACGAAACTTTTTGCGCATTAAGTATTTAGACAAAACAAAAACTATAACCAACACACAAACTGCACCATTGCCTTATGTGACAGCTGCTGTAGATGGAGTTGATGGAGTATGGGACTCACCTGATACTTGGGCAAATAGCAGCACTCAAATGCTACCAAATAGTTTAGGACTTGACGGCTTGACAACAATTGACTGGAATATTGTGGAAATATCACATAACATAACTTCTGGAGCTCGAAATATTGAAGTGTTAGGTTTAAAAATCAATTCAGAGAAAAAAATAACCATAGACGGTACTTTGGATTTGGTTTCCGGCACAGGAACCGGCCACGGTTTAGGAGTGTCCCATTATCTAAAATTAGATGGCGAAATTAATTTAGCTGGCGAATCTCAACTGGTGCAAGGTGAAGGCAGTATTTTAGATGAAAAAAGTGGCGGTTATTTAGACAAAGACCAACAAGGCACGGCTAGCAGCTATAATTATAATTATTGGTCATCGTCTGTTGGACCAATCACCCCAGTTGGTGCAGCAACCGGCATTGCCAGCCCTAATTTATCATTTTCAGTAAAAGGAAATATGCTCGACGGCACAACACCCATTAATTTTCAAACTGCCCATTCTGCAGCTGATTTAGCGGTAACACCCACACCCATAATTATAAGCAGCTATTGGTTGTATAAATTTTATGGCCCAGATGACGCTTACAGTGCGTGGATAAAAATTGGGGCAACAACACTATTGGGACCTGGTGAAGGCTACACGATGAAAGGAACATCAAAATTGGCAGCGATTACAACCAACCAAAATTACAAGTTTAGGGGAAAACCTTATAATGGAACTATTACTTTGGCACTGGATAAAACCTCTGGTGATGTTGACCGATTGATTGGTAATCCATATCCGTCAGCAATAGATGCCAATGAATTTATTTTAGACAATATAAAATCTACAGATACAATTAATGGAGAAGCAGGCAGAAACGCAGTCAATGTTTTCAATGGCGCCTTGTACTTTTGGCATCATTTCTCTGGTGCCTCACATTATTTGGCCGAATATGTTGGCGGTTATGCAACTTATACTTTAATGGGCGGTGTTGAAGCCTATTCAACAGATTCTCGCATAAATAATTCAACCCCAGAAGTTGGCGGGGGCAAAATACCTGAAAGATACATTCCCGTAAACCAAGGGTTTTTTGTGATTACCGCATTGCCTTCAGGCATTTCAGGAACTACAACAACTGTTGAGGGCGGGGAAATCATATTCAAAAACAGCCAACGGGTATTTGTAAAAGAAGGGGATGCAGGCGAATTTGACGGTTCATTATTTTTTAAAGGAAGTAAAAAAACAAATGCAAAACAAATTAGGGAAACCCGAGAAGAACAACCAAAAATACGTTTGCAATTTACCTCTCCAAAAGGATATGTCAGACAGTTATTGGTAGGTTTAGCCGATAACGCCACCAATCATTTTGATATTGGTTATGATGCGCCATTGGCAGATGTTAATAAAGATGATATGTTCTGGACTTTTGATAACGCAAAATTTGTGATTCAGGCAGTCCGTAATTTTAATACTGACCAGGAATTGCCTTTGGGCGTTAAAATTGCAAAAGCCGGACTGGTGACCATTAAAATTGACAAACTTGAAAATATGGATGATGATATTTCATTGCATATTAAAGACAATTTAACGGGTGAAACTCACAATATTTCCAAAAAAGAATTTAAAATTGATTTGGGAGCAGGATCACATTTAGACAGATTTGTATTAATCTTTAAAATGCAAAAATTGGTGGCAGAAGATGTTCCGGCAGAAGTATCAATAATAAATGAGCAAATTATTATTGAAGGAATTCATGTATTTATGAACAACAGCATTGGTGAGCTGCAAATTAAAAACAACAGTCCAGAAGAAATATTAAGTGTTGAGTTATTCAATTCTTTAGGACAGCGCATTAACAATTGGAATAAAAACCTTAACAGAAGAATAATTTCATTGCCAATCAATGCGGCAACGGGCGTTTATATTGTACAAATAAATACCAAAACAGGAAAAACAGTTAAGAAAATTAGTGTGGAGTAGTTCCTGAAGTGAGATCGAAGACAGAAGTCCGAAGTCGGAAGTCGGAAGTCGGAAGTTAAAATTTAGATACACAAATTTTATAGTTCCTTGTAATATAGATACTATTATACTCTGGTATCACTAACCAACTCATTATAAATCACCTCAAAGGTTTGTTTTTTTAATGAATTGCCATCTTTTATGGTGAGTCCTTTTGTGTCAATAACTGAATGCACTTTTACCCGCAATTTTCCCGGACTTCCACTAAAAAAAGTATAGGAAAACAGTTTTTTGCAGTCGTACATGGTAATGGGTACAATAGGAATTTGATACTCAATCGCCAAGCGGAATGCGCCATTTTTAAAATCGGCTAGCACCACACTTTCGTCATCGGGCACCAAACCTTCCGGAAAAATACAAATATCGAGGCCATCATCCAATCTTAATCTGGCTTTATCAAATACAGAATTTCTGCTTTTTGAATCACTTCTGTCGACAATAATGCAGGTTCTCTTATAAAAAAATCCAAAAATCGGTATTTTGGTCAATTCGATTTTACCCACGAAAACAAACGGATTTTTGGTAATTGCCAGCATCACAAAAACATCAATCATTGAAGTGTGATTTGGACAAAACATAAAACTTTTTTCTTTTTTCAAAAATTGTTCTTCTTCCAATTCAATTTTAAAACCCATCACAAAAAGCAAAGTTTTGGCCCAGGCCCTTGCAATTTTAAAAAAGGCAGGATACATTTTTTCAGAAGAAGTCACGACCAATAACACCGGAAAAACCGGAATTATGGTCAACAATAACCAACAATAAAACCAGATGCGCCAAACAAGAATAAAAAAGTATCTAAAAAAGTTCATCTGTTGCCGATAAGGTAGGTTGGTTTGCTGTTTGTCATTTATTTTAAAATTCAAAATTGGAATGCCCTGTTCATAGGCTTCAAAAATAGTAATTAAATTTCTATTCTTATTTTCTTTTTGAAATATGTATTTTTGCTGCTTAAATTTGAAATAAATGTCAAGAATTTTAACAGGACTTCAAAGCACGGGAACACCGCATTTGGGAAATTTATTAGGAGCTATCATTCCGGCTATACACTTAGCGAACGATCCGAAGAACGATTCGTTTTTATTTATTGCCGATTTGCATTCGTTGACCCAAATAAAAAATGGAGAAGAATTGCGCCAAAACACTTACAGCACCGCCGCAACCTGGCTTGCTTTTGGCTTGGATGTCAATAAAACCGTTTTCTATCGCCAAAGCGACATTCCTGAAGTGACCGAACTTTCTTGGTATTTGAGTTGCTTTTTTCCATACCAACGCTTAACATTGGCGCATGGTTTTAAAGACAAAGCCGACAGGCTGGATGATGTAAATGCGGGATTGTTTACTTATCCAATGCTGATGGCTGCGGATATTTTATTGTATGATGCAGAAATTGTCCCGGTTGGAAAAGACCAATTGCAACATTTGGAAATGACACGTGATGTTGCCAACAGATTCAACCATCAAATGGGCGATACGTTGGTTCCGCCGGAAGCTAAAATACAGGAAGGAACCATGTATGTTCCCGGAACTGATGGCGGAAAAATGAGCAAATCGAGCGGAAATATCATCAATTTATTTTTGTCAGATAAAGAATTGCGCAAACAAATCATGAGAATCCAAACCGATTCCACGCCGCTTGAAGAACCTAAAAATCCGGATACCTGTAATTTATTTGCCTTGTATAAATTAATCGCTTCACCATCCCAAATTGCTGAAATGAAGGCAAATTATGAAGCTGGAAATTACGGTTACGGAACTGCAAAACAAGCTTTTTATGAATTGTTGGTCGCTAAATATGCTGTTGAAAGAGAACGCTACAATTATTATATGAGCAACCTAAAAGAAATTGACGAAGCTCTGGAAATTGGTGCCGTAAAAGCAAGAGCCGTTGCTGCTGATGTTTTAAAAAGAGTAAGAAAAAAGCTCGGTTATTAGTTTTTTAGTATTCTTTTATCAGTAAAATTGCCTGCTTTTTTAATATTGCGTATAGGTATGGATGCTTGTATTTGCAACCGGCAAATAGTTTACGCCAAACCAACAAACCAGCAATACCACAAAAGCAAGTGCCAAAATAGAAATTGCCTGTTTTGAATTGTTCGGATGAAAATGTCGGTAATGGATGTAAATTAAATAGCCCATCCAGGTTAAAAATGCCCAAACTTCTTTAGGGTCCCAAGACCAATAATGTCCCCAGGCTTCTTTTGCCCATAAGGCGCCAAAAAGCAATCCAAGCGTTAAAAAAGAAAAACCGATATAGACCAAATTGTCTGCCAATTTTAAGGTTTCTATGTTGAAGTTTCCCTTTAAATTATCGTACCATCCTTTTATGGCAACAATGCTGGAGGCGGCCAGCACGGCATAAGAAAATAAATAAACCAACACATGCGGAATAAACCAAGGACTTTGCAATGCCGGCATAAGTGTTTTTGAATAGGTTTCCGGATTCAGATAGTTAATGGCCAAAAACATTTCTGCCATAGCAATACTGTAGGCTAAAAACCATTTATATTTCCAGCGAATGTAAGTCACAAAACCAACCATCGGCAAAAATGCGGCATACCATAAACGCGTTTCGCCTAAAGTTCGCATTGGCGGACGGTCTAACGCGATCCAAAGTTTGACAATAAACAAAATTAGTACAGCCCAACCCGCTAAAAACAAGATGGCAGCGAATTTTAATACGGCTTCTTTTTTGTAAGAAATCAATAAAAACAGCAATCCGATTATCCATAAGATTACGATGATTGAACTGTATAAAGGAAAATCTATCCAAGTCATTTTTATTGATTTTTAGTTATTTTATTTCCCATCCAAAACATATAAAATGCGCCTGCAATCATCATAAAAATTCCGATATAAACAAACGGCAGCCAGGGATCTCTAACCAGCTCCAGCACAGAAAGGTCTGACCATTTTCCCATTTTGTCATCATAACTCAATTGGTAAATTTTATAACCTCCAAAACTAAAAGGTTTATTCACTTCTAAAACGGTGCTGATTCGTTCACCTTCTTGGGTTAAAATATCGATGTCCGAACTAAATTTTTTCGTTTCCGGAATGGTCATTACCAATGAAAATTTCTCATCTATTTTAAGCGACTCATACGGATACATAAAACTGCCACTACTGGTCCAGCCACTAACTATTGAGTCGTTTTTAATATTTTTAACTTTAATATATGCTGATGGAGGTGATCCTATGTCGTTAACAGGTTCGTATCTGTCACCTATTCTGCCCGATGATTTATAAAACTGGTCGATGGTAACTTCAAAATTATTAAAAACGTAAGTTTCGCCTTTTTCAACTAGGTAAAGGTTATTTCCTTTGTTATCAACAATACCACCCGTACTATTTTCAATTAGTGCAAGTTTTGGATTGTATTCATCAATTAAAAAATCCTTTAAATAAATAGCAAAAGGCAATTCGATTCTATTTTTTTGTGTATCTGTCGCAATCCAGCTTGGTTTTCCTTCAAAGGTGTTAATTGAAAGCCGTTGCATATCTCCAGTGCCTAAAACTCCTGAGATGAGCGCAATAAACAACCCTAAATGATTAATGATAAAGCCAAAATTTGACCATTTAAATTGTAAAATTCTTTTGATTGAAATTAAACCTAAGCAAGTTAAAAATTGGAACAAGATCAGTAAAAAGGCCCAATTGCTTGTGATGTGATTTAGGCCTAAATTATTAATCAAGTTATTTTGGGAAGTAACCTGCGGAATAATTCCCATAATCATCACCATCACAGTCACCAAAGAAATACTGGAAATTGATGCGGGAACTTTGGTAAGCCATCTTATCAATTGGGTTGTTGAAAACCATTTGTATAACACAAACAGCAGCAAAACATACCCAATCAAAAAGAATACATTGTATGGATATGACAATGTAAGAACATTATCAGATGCAATAAATACTTCTAAAAAAAAGCCTGTAACAATTAAACCAAATCCGATAAAAAAAGATTCAACGTAACCCCACGGATTTTCCCAAAGATTACGTTGAATATTTAAATGATTTTCACTCATAAGAGTTTTAATATAATTTTTTTAGCTGTCAGAGTTCGAATTGAGATACTTAATTAAAAAGTGCTCAAAACCAACTGCTCATTGTTAATTTAATATTTCGCTTCCCTTGCTTTTGCTTCTGCTTTCCATTTTGGTACCAACTCTTTTTTGAAAGTGGCTTTTTCAGCTTTTAATTTTTCCATGTCTAAACCAATAAATTTTTGGGCAGCAGCTTTTGTTTCAATGGCTGGGTAGGGTACCTCGCCTTTAAACCCTAATTGCATCAATAATTTCGCCAATTTAATTCTGGTTTCTTGGGTAATCATAATTCCTTTACCCAAAACCCGGCCCATTTCAACTGGTGCGTGGAATGAACCTCCATGAGAAGATGCCACAAAATCCCAACGCCATTGACCTAAACGAATGCCTTGTAAAATGTCTTTCATTTGAGCTTCTGTAGCTCCTAACTCCCAGCATTTGCCAGCTTCTACGTGTGCACGAACCAGTAATTTTTCCAATTCTATGCGATTAGACGCTATTTTGTCTTGATTATCAAATACATTTTTAATTAATTCGTCTTTTTCTTCCCTGTGGCAAACCTGACAAGAATTGGCAACATTGTTTAAAGGAGATTGAATATGGTGATCGGTAAATTTTTGTCCGCCTTCTGTTTTATATGGCATATGGCAATCTGCACAAGAAACACCCCTTTTGGCATGAATACCCAATTTATAAATTTCATAATCTGGATGTTGTGATTTTAGCATTGGGGCCTTGCTAAGTCCATGCACCCAGTCAACATGCTTAATTTTGTCGTAATATACTTCCATGTCTTCAATGGTTTGACCGCCATCCCAAGGAAGTGTTAAATACTGAATTCCTTCATTTCCAGGAATATCCGATTTAAAATAATATTCTACGTGACACTGTGCACAAACCAATGAGCGCATTTCATTATGCGTTGCTTTTGAAATGTCTTTTCCTTGACGTTGGAATGCTTCAATCAAAGCTGGTTGCGTTATGGTCAATTTCATTGATTTTTCATCGTGACAGTTCGCGCATCCAATAGGATTTACAATTTGCATACCTTTACTTGCCCATTTTCCTTTATAGTAATCATCAACCCCAATTTCATTTATTAATCTTGGAACATCGGGAGATTTACACGTCCAGCAAGTAGAAGGCATTGGTCCGTCTTCAGGGCCTGTTGGAGCACCTGTACGCAATGTGTTTTGCATATCATCAATAGCATGAGCATGACCGCGCCCTGCACTATAGTCTTTAGAAAAAGCGTATCCTGCCCATAAAACTACATATTGAGGGTATTTTGCCAATAAGTCCACTTTTGCGGAGCTGTTGTATTTAGAGCTAAATGTAGTGTCGGCGGTTCTGTAATAAGATTCAAATTCACGTGGAAAATTTTCTCCCCAAACTTCATTTCTAGGTTCTAATTTATTGATTTTAGTTAATGGCGTGTAAGCATATTTAGCTTCCAATTTTCGCTCTGTTATTGACGAAACTAATAGTCCTAACAAAAACACGACCACTAAAGATGCTATAAACAGCACCCAATTTTTCCAAGGTTTTCTTATATTACTCATTTTTTTATTGTTTTATTTTTTTGAATCATTTAATTTTTTGCTTAACCACTCCGGTATGGTTTCTTGATGTTCTCCCGGTATTTTTCCATAATATTTTACTGAAGAGAGACTGTGAACGCTTCCGTGTGGAACTTCTTGATGACAAGACCAACATTTTCTCTCGGTTCTGATTTCTAAATGATTTTCAACAAATCCGCTTAATCTTGCATCGGTTACTTGGTCTTGATGGCATCTAATGCAATTGCTTTGAACAACTTCAACACCAGCTTCCTTCATTCTGATTACTTCAGGCTCACCACGTGTTGTGAAAACCGATGCATGATACAAACCATCTTTTGCTTTAAATGCGTATTTTTTGAAAAAATTATCTTGCGGTACATGGCAATCGTTACAAGACGCCCACTGTCTATGCGAACTATTTTGCCATGTCGCATATTGTGGTGTCATTACGTGGCAATTGGCACAGGTTTTTGGATCATCTGATAAATAGGATACAGCCTTAGATTCAATAAGCGCATACAACGTAAGTCCGGTCATGGCGCCCAATAAAATGATTACGGGCAATCTCCATTCGAGTGGTGGTATTAATTTTTTAAAAAAACTCATAAAGCCTTGTTTAGTAATTTCATTTTGAGTTAAATAAGGTTGGTTTAATTGTCATCATTAACCAAGCCCAGTTATTGACGTTGCTGTCAAAATTGTTTTTTACAACTTTTAATCCTTCAGAAGCAAACATTTGAGAATATCCGGCTTCTATGGTAACATCTCCATTAAATTTATGGGAATAAACAAGGTCAACTTCAGTTCCAAGTTGCTTGTCTACATTTGAAGCAATTTCAGCTTGAGCCGAAAAATTATGCACAGTAGCGGTTAAACTCGATTTATTGCCAATTTTTGTCCCAATTTTCGCATAAATATCAACCAAACCAACACCATTTGCGTGGTTTCCCACATAGAAATAATCCATAAAACCATTGAATTTATGATTCGTTCCGAAGAAAGGATTGAAAGCTTTGTTTTTATTGCCGATTAAAGCATTGTCATTACCAGACTGAATTTCAAAACCAAGGCCTAAATCAACTTTTGAAGAAGCTTTGTGCCCTAAATCTAATCCAATTAAATATGCGCTTAAATCATTGTCTTGAACATCTTTACCCGATTGTAAATAAATATTTGCATTGAAGTTTAAAGCATCACTGGCTTTATATTTTAAATGCGAACCAAAAGTTTGGCTGTATCTGATTTCATCTTCAACAATGTTTTGTAAGCCATTGTTTAAAATCAAAAAGCTTGCATTAAATTTATTCCAGTCTTTATGAAACCATGCATATTGCATTGCTTTATAATTCCCGGGTGTGGAGTAGGTATTTCCAAATAAGTTTTCGGCATCTTGATTGTATGCAAGTCCCAAATCAAATTTGTAGTTTTCATTTTCTAATTTGAAAATAGCGATATCATGGCTTCGTCCTTGCTGTGTCCAGCCAACGTTTCCAAAAATTCTATGATCATCATAATTTATTTCTTGGCGACCTAATTTTATGGAGAAATTTGGACTGAATTTTACCTTTCCCCAAGCTTCGTGTAAAGATAAACCGTTTTTATCGGCGGTATTTAATTGAGGAACGTCTCCCCAAACCCTAACGTCTTGAAAACTTATAAAAAACGTGTAATCTTCTAAAACATATTGGGTGGTTAAACGTGTGCGTTGCGACACAAATAAAGTAGCGTCTGCACCATCTGCTGTGAGTGTTTTGTATCCATTTCTATATTCTGCGCGCGGCCTTAATTCACCGCCAATAGTTAACTGACCGTAGCTTTGAATAGTGAATAACACTAAAGCCACACTACATAGTTGTTTAAATATCATTTTGATTAAATTGGTTTAATGTGTTATAATTTTGAAACAAAAAAACAATATAAACAGGTAATAAATGATGATTTAAGTCAGGTTATCGGATATTTTTATCTTTTAAATGATTGTGATGATTTTAAACCTCATGCAGTAAGGTTTTTTATTTAATTAGGAGATGGTTTTTTGTTAATTGGTTAATTTTAAAGCCTTATTTTACTTTTAACTTTTTTACGGCAAATGCTGGATTAACAATTAACTTTTTTACGGTGCCGGATTTGGTTGCAGTTCGTGAATTTCATCTATTTTTTTCAGGATTTCTTCGGTAAGTTCCACCTCAATACTTGAAATATTCTCTTTTAGTTGTTGTATTGTTGTTGCACCGATAATGGTGGAAGTCAAAAATGGCTGCTGATTTACAAAAGCCAAGGCCAAGTGCGTCAAACTCATATTTAATTCCTTTGCCAATTCGGCATATTTTTGGACCAATACTTTTGATTGTTCGCTGCTGTATCTT
Organism: Lutibacter sp.; assembly: GCA_030656195.1. Lineage (GTDB taxonomy): Bacteria > Bacteroidota > Bacteroidia > Flavobacteriales > Flavobacteriaceae > Lutibacter. The sequence continues at coordinate 22,108 of JAUSOJ010000232.1, read as the reverse complement.
GAATATGCAGGAAACAGATTCAAACGAGAATTTTCTGCAGTGTTTTCAGTAAGGTATTTGCCGGATAATGTTCCGAAACCCAATGGTGAATAAGCCAATAAACCTACATTTTCACGATGGGCAACTTCGGCCAAATTAATTTCAAAAGTTCTGTTTAATAAGGAATACGGATTTTGGATGGTTTTACAGCGGGTTAAATGATGGTGTTTGCTTTCCTCCAAATGACGCATCAATCCCCAAGAAGTTTCATTGGAAACTCCGTAATGCCGAATTTTTCCTGCTTTTACAAAGCCATCCAAAACTTCTATGACTTCCTTAAAATTATCTTCCCATTTTTCATTGGCGTTATGTTTGTAATTCCGTTTTCCGAAATAATTGGTATTTCTTTCAGGCCAATGCAATTGGTAAAGATCAAGGTAATCGGTTTGCAATCGGTTTAAACTTTTTTCCAAAGCATCTTGAAGCACGGCCTTTGAAAAGCCTAAATTTTCTCGTATATATTTAAAATAATCATTTGGTCCCACCACTTTGGAAGCCACTACTAAATCTTCCCTTTTTTGATTTTTTAACCAGCTTCCTATAAATCGCTCGGTGCTTCCCTGCGTTTCTTTTTTCCCTGGAATGGAATACATTTCGGCAGTGTCAATAAAATTTACCCCTTTTTCAACCGCATAATTCAGTTGTTCGTGAGCATCACTTTCGGTATTTTGTTGTCCGTAAGTCATAGTTCCCAAACAAATTTTACTCACTTTTATGTTGGTATTTGGTATGGTTGTATATTTCATTTTATCAAAAATTTATGGAGTTTCAAAACTAATCTTTTTAAGAAGAAAAAACGCTCTTGAAATTTTCAAAAGCGTTTTTATATCATTATATGTTTAAAATATTATTTAAGTATCGCTTCAATTCCCGGCAATACTTTTCCTTCCAGGCTTTCAAGCATCGCGCCGCCGCCGGTTGATACATAACTCACTTTGTCTTCAAAACCAAATTGTTTCACTGCTGCAACAGAATCGCCGCCGCCCACTAAAGAAAACGTGCCATTTTTGGTTGCTTCAGCAATAGAATTTCCCAAAGCAATGGTTCCGTTGGCGAAACTTTCCATTTCAAAAACACCCACAGGTCCGTTCCAAAGTATGGTTTTAGATTCCATAATCACTTTATGAAAAAGTTCCCTCGATTTTGGTCCGGCATCCAAACCTTGCCATCCATCAGGAATTTTATTGATATCGCATATTTCCGTATTTGCGTTATTGTTAAAATCATCGGCTGCAATTACATCCACAGGAATATGGACCTGAACGCCTTTTTCTTTGGCTTTCTTTAAAATTTCAAGCGCCAAATCAAGTTTGTCATCTTCACAAATAGAATTTCCAACTTGACCTCCAAGGGCTTTCACAAAGGTAAAACTCATTCCTCCGCCTAAGATTAAATGATCCACTTTGTCTAAAATATTTTCGATGATTGTTATTTTTGAAGACACTTTTGCGCCTCCTAAAATTGCCAATACCGGTTTTTCACTGTCTTCCAACACTTTTTTGATGCTGATAATTTCTTGGGCCAACAAACTGCCGAAACATTTATTTTCAGGAAAGAATTTCGCCACAATGGTGGTAGAAGCGTGCGCTCTGTGCGCAGTTCCAAATGCATCATTTACATACACATCGCCCAATTTCGAAAGCTGCTCAGCAAATGCCTCATCGCCGTCTTCTTCTTCAGCATGAAAACGCAAATTTTCAAGCAACAAAACTTCGCCCATTTTTAATTCTTCTGAAGCTTTTTTCGCTACTTTCCCTACGCAATCCGAAACAAATTTAACGGGAACCCTAAGTATTTCAGAAACTTCATCAACAATATGTTCTAAAGAATATTTCGATTCAACGCCACTTGGTCTTCCCAAATGCGACATTAAAATAACCGCTCCGCCATCTTTTAAAATTTTATCGATTGTTGGTTTTGCAGCTTCAATTCTGGTGGCATCGGTCACCTTAAATTTATCGTCTAACGGCACGTTGAAATCAACGCGAATCAGTGCTTTTTTGTCCTTAAAATTAATGTCTTGTATTGTTTTCATCTGTTTAATTTTTATTTTTTATTGGTACAGATGCAGTCGCCATTAATCATTCTGCTGCTTATCAAAATTTGTTATGGCTCGTTTCATCTGTTTATATTTTATTTTTTATTTGTACAGATGCAGTCGCCATTAATCATTCTGCTGCGTATCAAAATTTGTTATGGCTCGTTTCATCTCTAATAAATATTTATACTACAAATATAAGGGAATTTAGGCTTGGGGTTGTGGTTTTTTACGAAAGCGATTTCATTGCAGCCAGTTAAAAGTTAAATGTTGAAATTAAACGTTAAAAAAATAAAAAGGCTTAAACGCAAATGACGCAAAGAATTACGCAAAGAGCGCTAAGCGTTTATACATCCAGAAATTTTCTAACTCCTTTAGATTTTTTCTTTGCTGAAAAAGTTTTACTTTCGCTTCAATGGAATTTTCAGAAATTTTAGGACAGACGCATTTGAAAAATCACCTGATGAAATCGACCGATAACGGCCGTATTTCTCATGCGCAACTATTTATTGGCAAGGAAGGCACGGGAACTTTGACGATTGCCATTGCCTATGCCCAATATATTTTGTGCAAAGGCAGCGGTGACGTGGAATCATGCAATTTGCGGTGTTCAAAATTAATGCATCCCGATTTGCATTTTGCGTTTCCTGTGGCAACAAACGAAGTGGTAAAAACCAGGCCGGTAAGCAACTTGTTTTTGGAAGAATGGCGCAGTTTTGTGGCGTTAAATCCGTATGGCAATTTATTTGAATGGCTGCAATCGATTGGTGTTGAAAACAAACAAGGACAAATTGGCGTTGATGAAGCTGAAGAAATTGTAAAAGCCTTAAAACTGAAATCGTATGAAGGCGGTTTTAAAATTATGATTATTTGGATGGCCGAAAAAATGAACGCCTCGGCATCAAACAAATTGTTAAAACTGCTTGAAGAACCACCTGAAAAAACGGTATTTATTTTGGTTGCCGAAAATGAAGACCAAATTATCTCAACCATAAAATCACGTTGCCAGGTGTTGCATTTTCCGCTATTGTCGGAAAATGACATTGTAAAAGGTTTGGTTGAAATAGAAGGAACCGACCCTCCAATTGCGAAACAAATTGCCATACAAGCCGATGGCGATTTTAACAAAGCGTTGCATTTATTGCACAACGACACATCCGACGAACAATTTGAACAATGGTTTATCATTTGGGTGAGAGCCGCATTTAAAGCAAAGGGAAACGCCGCGGTTATCCAGGAACTTATTGGATGGAGCGATACCATTTCAAAAACCGGAAGGGAAACCCAAAAACGATTTTTAAGCTATTGCCTGCAATTTTTCAGACAGGCGTTATTGCTGAATTACAATGCGGAATCGCTGGTGTTTTTACAACCGAAAACACCCAATTTTAACCTGGAAAATTTTGCGCCTTTTGTGCATAGCGGCAATATTGTTGAAATTGACAAGGAATTGAATGAAGCCATTTATCATATTGAAAGAAATGGTAGCGCCAAAATAATTTTGCTCGATTTGTCCATAAAACTAACCCGGCTTCTGCATATAAAAGAAGCCTAAAAACTTTAAATCATCATGTCTATTTTCAACAATCACGCTGCCGAAATATTGGTTTTACTGTTTTTAATCATCACTTTTTTGCAATCGGGCATCGATAAATTGACCGACTGGAAAGGAAACGTGGGTTTTATAACCGGCCATTTTAAAAATTCCCCGCTTAAAAATATGGTGCCGCTTTTGTTGCTGACCGTATTGATTTTTGAAATCGGCGCAAGCGTTTTAATGCTTATTGGCGGTTATTATATTTTTACTGAAGGCGATGTAACTGTGGCAAAAGTGGGACTGGAATTCGCCGCCATTACTTTAATTATGTTGTTGATCGGACAGCGATTGGCGAAAGATTATGCAGGCGCTATGTCATTGGCCGTTTATTTTATTTTGACTATTTTCGGACTCTATTTGTTGAATTAAAACCTTAATCATGAAATTATTAGGAATCGGATCTCGAATTAAACACGAAGAATTTGGATTGGGCGTAGTAACCAACGTGAGCGCCAAAGATTATTGGGTGACTTTTATTGAAAACGGATTAGAAACCATTGCCATCGACAGCAAGTTTGAAGTTATTGAATGCGTTGAAGATGAAGTGGATACCGTCAGTTTTTATGATGTTCAAACAACCTTAAAAAATATGCTGAAACAATGGTCGGACATTTCAGAAGTTGTTCATTTGGGCGACCGGTGGAAAGGCGGAAAATTAATTATGGAACCCAAAGACCCAAAATTGGCCAGCAAAGAAATTCCGATTGATGTGTTTTTTCACAAAATTGTGATGGTAAGAGACCGATTGCGTGTGATGGAACAAAAAATAAATTCAAGCAAACTGGATGATTTGGATAAAGTAGATTTGCAACAATACATTACCCGAATTTACGGAAGCTTAACCACTTTCAATATCTTGTTCAAATTAAAAGAACAGCAATTTGAAGGTTCAAAATCGGAATAATTACAATTTATCCATAAAAAAAGCCGGTCTAAAATAATTTAGGCCGGCTTTTGCATTTTTAAGTGAAATTATATAATTCCTTGATCTAACATGGCATCGGCAACTTTGATAAATCCAGCGATATTCGCGCCTTTAACATAGTTGATATACCCGTCATTTTCAGTTCCGAATTTAGCACAAGCCACATGAATAGAAGACATAATTTGGTGTAATTTTGCATCAACCTCTTCTTTTGTCCAGTTTAATTTCATGGCATTTTGTGACATTTCTAAACCAGAAACACCAACACCACCAGCATTTGCGGCTTTACCCGGTGCAAATGGCAATCTGTTTTTATGGAATAATTCAACAGCCTCAGGCGTACAACCCATATTGGATACTTCAACAATATATTTTACGCCATTTTTAATCAATAATTTAGCATCCTCGCCGTCCAATTCATTTTGGGTTGCGCTAGGCATTGCAATATCAACAGCAACTTCCCAAGGTTTTTTTCCAGCGTAAAATTTAGCTTCCGGAAATACTTCTGCGTAAGGAGAAACTATATCGTTGTTTGAAGCTCTAAGCGCCAATAAATAATCGATTTTTTCAGCATCTAAACCTCTTTCATCATAAATATAACCGTCAGGACCAGAAATGGTCACAACTTTACCGCCAAGCTCAGTAACTTTTAGGGCAACGCCCCAAGCTACGTTTCCAAAACCTGAAACAGAAACTGTTTTTCCTTTAAAGTCGTCATTATTTGCTGAAAGCATATCATTTGTAAAATAAACAGCGCCAAAGCCTGTAGCTTCCGGTCTGATCAAACTTCCACCCCAATTTAAACCTTTACCTGTGAAAACGCCGGTATTTTCAAATTGCAATTTTTTATACATTCCGTACATAAAACCAATTTCTCTTCCGCCAGTTCCAATATCTCCTGCAGGAACGTCTTGACTAGGGCCAATAACGCGCCATAACTCTAACATAAAAGCTTGGCAAAAACGCATAATTTCAGCGTCTGATTTTCCTTTTGGATTGAAATCAGATCCTCCTTTTGCGCCACCCATAGGCAACGTTGTTAAAGCATTTTTAAATGTTTGCTCAAATCCCAAGAATTTAAGGATGCTTAAATTTACGCTTGGATGAAGACGGATACCGCCTTTGTATGGTCCAATTGCATTGTTATATTGCACTCGGTGACCTAAGTTAACTTGAACATTTCCTTCATCATCAACCCAAGAAACCCTAAAAGTCAAAATACGGTCAGGTTCAACCAATCTTTCAATAATTTTAGCGGCCTCATATTGAGGGTTTTCATCATAAATTGTTTGAATGGATTCTAACACTTCATGAACTGCTTGTAAGTACTCCTTTTCACCCGGATGTTTGGTTTCAAGGTTTGTCAAAATATTTTTTACATTCATAATAATATAATTTAATCGTCTATATAATTTATTAAATATTTAAATAATTAGGTACAAAATTACAGATAATATATTAATTCTTAAACAAAAAAGATGCAATAATTTTTAATTTTCGCGTTTTTCTAAAACGTTTTCGTAGAACAAATAAAAAAAGCGCAAAAAAGGTGATTTTTGCGCTATAAATTTTATTGAAATCCCAAATTTTGCTGTTTATCCTATCCCAAGCTTTTTCCTAAGGAAAGGGAATTTTATTTAGATATTAAAAATGCAAATTCCTTATTTCACTTCGGTCTTCGGTCCTCGGTCTTCCGACATTTAAAATTTCTTACATAAAACCATCAGGAAGTTCGTCATCATTTAATTTTAAAGAGGTGTTTTGGCCCTTATTCAATTTATATCCTTCTTTAAAAATGGCTGCTTTATTGCTTTTTCCCTCAATAATAACAGTGAGCGGTTCTTTAAAATGCACGTGTCTTAAATATTCATCATCATAACTCGCCCTTTGTTTATTTAAATACTCCAAATCGAAAAACCCATCATCAATAAAAGGGTTTATGGTTAGATAGCCCACTTTAAATGAGGTTAAATTTTGGAAAAAATGCGTTCCCTGACTTGGATCAATCCTAAAATTATTAAGGCCGGCTTCCACAATTATTTTTGCTGATGCTATTTGGGGCCAAATCACGGGAATTCCCAACCATGGATCGCTTGAGCCCCATCTTCCGGGTCCGACTAAAATATAGTTTTTGTCTTTTTCTGCGAATTTTTTATTGATTTGTTCAACCGCAGCGGCTATTTTTCTTGTGTTTGCCGCGTTAAACGTTTCTGGTTTGACATAAATAATATCGTGAATATTCTCATAATTTCCATTACCCAAGGCCGATTCCGAATAAATAATGGTGTCTTTTTCATTAAAATCTTCCGGAAGCGTGCTCAAAGTTTCAATACTTTCAATAATGGGCCTGATTTGCAAAAAGCTAAATTCTTTTGGTTGTCCATGCGGAACATCCAAATTCACCGCAAACTCCATTTCAATGGGATTTCGCATTTCTCGCTGCCCGATGCGCAATAAATCCTGCAAAATTTCAGGCAAAGGAAAGGTGTTGTATTTTAAAATATTGTCAAACGTAATCACACGCAAACCGTCATGCAAAACACCGGGTTTGATGGTGTTATTTTGCAAATCGTAGGTTGAAGCCACAAATTTTAGCGAACCGTGTTTTTCGGCATTTCTAATGGTAATTTTCTTTTTGTTGATGGCTTCGCTGGTTGATGCCACATAACTGTCGGGGTTCATGTCCAATCCAAAGAAATATTGCTGCGTGTCGCGTTGCGTGGAACCCGGAGACGAGAGTTGCAGCACCTTTTTTGGATGGTATGGAGAAAACCGCAAAGTGTTTCCGCCGCCAACAATAATTTCACCCAAACCCAACGCGATATTTGCGGTTCCTTCATTGGGCAATTCCTGGTCAATTGGATAAAAATTAATGGAACGCGCCACTCCGGATATATTCGGATAATAAACATCATCATATTGTTTTCCGGTAACCTCCTGCAAAATAACCGCCATTTTATCCTCTTCAATGGTATGTGATGTCGCTTTTAAATATGCCTTGCTGTTTTGAAAAAAGGCAGATGCCATCACCGACTTAATGGCGCTTGCCACCATCTCCACCATTCTGGTTTTGTCGGTATTTGGAATCATGTAGGTTGAAAACACGCCTGCAAACGGCTGGTAATGTGAGTCTTCCAAAACGCTGGAGGAACGCACCGCTATTGGTGATTTGGTTACGTTTAAAAAAACCCGAATGTCTTCCATCACCCATTTTGGCAATGGTTTTGAGATAAATTTATTTAAAATTTCTTCATCATCATTACAATTCGCCACATACCCTATCAATTCATGTTTTTCCATAAACTCGTCAAAAACTTCCGTGCTCAACACCACTGTTCGCGGAATGCAAATATTGACATCTTTGTATTTATTGAACAATTTATGGCGTTTCAAAAACGAATCGATGAATGCCAGTCCGCGTCCTTTTCCGCCTAAAGATCCTTCCCCAATTCTGGCAAAACCTAAATATTCGTCATACGTGTTTTTGCTGAATTTAGAAATAACGCCTCTCGATCTGTATATTCTGTAAGCTTTAATGGCTCTGAGTAAAAAATCCCTGATTTCCTCAGGATCGTCAAAATCTTCGTATTCTACATTGCTGAATAAATTGGCCAACGGAAAAAGCGCCCTTGACCTGAGCCATTTTGAATATTCGCTCCTTTTGGCGTGGTAAACAATAGAATCCAATGTTACTGTAGTTAAAACCCTTTGAAAACTGTTTAAATCTTCAACCGTTGCCAAAACTTTCATTTGAATGGGATCCCAAAATTCGAAAGCACCAAAAGAAAAATATTTGGTGATGTAACTTTTTATTTCTTTGCCTAGGGTTTCAGAGTGCTTGTATAAAAATTTTCCTTTGAGTTCTAAGGCCCGTTTTTCATTATTTTTATCGGATGACTGCACCAAAAACGGAAAATAGCGCTCATGGCTTCTTACATATTTTAAGAATTCGAATCCGGCATCAGGATCCCGTTTTCCGTCTTTAGGATAGCTGACATCAGAAATAACACCTAAAAGATTGTGTTTGTATTTTTCAAAAAGAAACAATCCTTCCTCATAATTTGTGGCCAGCAAAATTTTTGGCCGGCCGCGCATCAACATCATCGCCCTGTGTTCATTTAGGCCTTCTGACATAAACGAACGTGTTTGTTTTAAAATGATTTTGTACATAATGGGCAAATACCTCGAATAAAATTTCAAAGAATCTTCCACCAGCAAAATAGCCTTCACACCAATTTGATTGATGTCTTTTTCGGCATTCATCCGGTCTTCAGTAAGTTTAATAATCGCCAAAAATATATCGACATTTCCGTTCCAGTGAAACACAAAATCGATGATTCCCGTATTTTCGCTGAGCACTTTTTTTCTTAATTCAGATGAATAGTGACTTAATGCCGCAATTGGGATGTTTGGAAAAGCTTCTTTGATCAATTTAGAGGTTTCAAAAGCCTTATAGTTGCCAATGTCCAGCCAGGTAATAACCATGTCAATTTTATCGGAATTCAACATTCCTATTGCCCTTTTGGCGGAGTTGGCGTGAATAAAACTTGGCGGATATCTTAAATTCAGCGCCATATATTCATTAAAAATTCGCTCGTCAATCCGGCCGTCTTCCTCCAACATATAATAATCGTAGTTAGAGCAAACTATGAGTACTTTGTTGATTCTGTTTTGCATCAATTGGTTAAATGCAACCTCCTCAAACTCATAATTTTTTAGGTCGGGCAATGGATTTCTGTTCATTTTATGGGCATTTATTTTCAAATGCAAGATATCATTTTCGCAATGAATTTTAATGTTTTTCAAAAGATTTATTCAATTTTATAAAAATAAAAAAGTGTAAATTTGCAACCTAATTTTCTGTATAATGTTGGCTAAAGTAAAAGAACTGATTGGTGAAGTATTGGCATTTAACACCACTTCCAAAGAGGAGATTGAATCTTTCAGAATTAAATTTTTGGGTAAAAAAGGATTGCTTAATGATTTATTTGTTGAATTTAAAAACGTGGCGCCTGCCGAACGAAAAGATTTTGGACAAGCATTAAACACGTTGAAAGATGCAGCGCAAAACAAAGTTGACCAATTAAAGGAAGTTCTAGAAAATTCAAGCGATCAAAAAGGAATTTATGGCGATTTAACACGCCCTGCCGAACCTATTGAACTGGGTTCGCGCCATCCAATATCGTTGGTGAGAAACAAAATTATTGAGGTGTTTTCACGCATTGGCTTTACCGTTTCTGAAGGTCCGGAAATTGAAGATGACTGGCACAATTTTACGGCCTTGAATCTGCCCGAATACCATCCGGCACGTGATATGCAAGACACTTTTTTTATCGAAAAAAATCCGGATATTTTATTGCGCACGCACACTTCATCGGTTCAGGTCCGTTATATGGAAAGCCATAAACCGCCTATTCGCACCATTTCTCCGGGACGCGTTTTTAGAAATGAAGACATTTCGGCACGCGCACATTGCATTTTTCACCAGGTGGAAGGTTTGTATATTGATACCGATGTTTCTTTTGCCGATTTAAAGCAAACCTTGCTGTATTTCACCAAAGAAATGTTCGGGAAATCAAAAATACGCCTGCGTCCTTCTTATTTTCCGTTTACGGAGCCAAGCGCTGAGGTTGATATTTATTGGGGACTGGAAACCGAAACCGATTATAAAATTACCAAAGGAACCGGCTGGCTCGAAATTATGGGTTGCGGTATGGTAGATCCAAATGTGCTTAAAAACACCAACATCGACCCTGAAATTTATTCAGGTTACGCTTTTGGAATGGGCATTGAACGCATTGCGATGCTGTTGTACCAAATTCCTGATATCAGAATGTTTTATGAAAACGACGTTCGATTTTTAGAGCAGTTTAAATCGGTATACTAAAAAAAATATTAAATATTAGAAGTTAGATATTAAATATTTAAAAGTAAAAAAACACTGAAAATTCCTGATTCAAAAACCATGAAAAAAGACATCCAAATTCCTGAAGTTACCGAGGTTTTTATGGCCATTGTAAAGGAATACAACCACATTTTTCAATGTGAAGATTGGAATGCTTATATCATTAACAATAAAGATGTTGATTTAGAAATGGTGTTGGTGGTTTCAAAAGGTTATGATGAAGAGAAACTGACAGAAACTTCATTGCTGCGACATAAAATTGAAAAACTTCCGGCAAAATCTTTTGCAAAAGTTGAATTGATGCAAGAAGAAGTTTTAAAACTTTCCAATTTTTTTAATGTCACTTTTTTTGAAGGAAACGCCATGTTCGACAAAAAATACCTGTTTGAAAAAGGAACCATCAAAGAAGCTTCGTTGCGTATGATCCCTTTGCTGAACAAAAAAGGTATTTTAGTGAAATGATGTCAATGTATGTTTAAATATGTTAGAAATCAATAAAAAAATTAATCGCAAGGAGCAATGAAAATAAGCAAAGGACGCAAATAGCTGTTGAAAATATATGGCTATCAAATGGCGTAACTTGCGAAAAAACTTTGTATCCCGATAGCTATCGGGATTGCGGTTAAAAGACGTAATTAACTTATTGATCATAAATGAATTTTCTCCGTGTAACTTTGTGACTCTTGGTGTAACTTTGTGCAATAACTTTTACACAGAGTCACACAAAGAAAAAAAATAAAGACTCACAAAGATGAATGGCTTATTAAATTCAGATAAGGATCATTAATGTATTTAAAAATTTCAAACCGATTTAATATGAAATCTCCACTTCTTATTGTATTATTTTTTTGTTTTTCAATAGCTTCGGCCCAAAACATTCCATTATACGTTGGCACTTACACAGATGCCGACAGTGAAGGGATTTATCTTTATGATTTTAACCTGAAAACCGGCGAACTCTCCAACAAAAAATTGGCTGTTGAAGCTGTGAATCCTTCTTATATCGCCTTTTCATCCGACAAAAAGTTTATGTATTCGGTTGGAGAAACTGACAATTTTGAAGGCGCTAAAAGTGGCTTTGTAAATGCGTATTCGGTTTCAAAATCGGGAACGCTTAACTTCATTAATAACGTGAGCAGCAACGGCGCACATCCTTGCCATATTCAGTTAAATGAAAGCGATTCCAAAGTGGCTGTTTCCAATTATACCGGAGGAACGGTTTCTGTGCATTCCATATTTAATAATGGCCAAATTTTACCCGCAATGCAAGTTGTAGATCACAGCAAAGGAACTCAGCAATCACATGCGCATTCGGCCAAATTTTTTAAGAATAATTTGTTTATTGCCGATCTTGGCCTAAACAGTTTTTCTCAATATCAATTGGCAAATACCGATCATAAATTTCAATTAAAAGCAAATTATGCCATTGAAAATAATGCCGGACCGCGCCATTTTGAAATAGCAAAAAAAGGCAAATTTATTTATGTGATTAATGAATTGAATTCCACTATTTCTGTATTGAATCAGCAAAAAGATGGCTATGTTTTTGTTCAAAATATCAGCACTTTGGATGCTGGCTTTATTGGACAAAGTTCTTGTGCCGATATTCATTTATCAAAAGATGGCCGTTTTTTATACGGATCAAACCGAGGTGAAAACAGCATTGCTGTGTTTAAAATAAATAAGCGAAGCGGTGAAATCCAAAAAACACAAACCATAAGCACTCATGGCGATTGGCCGCGAAATTTCACACTTTCGCCCGATGGCAATTATTTATTGGCTGCCAACCAAAGAAGCAAAAATATAAGTGTTTATCGTGTCAACAGAAAAACAGGAAATTTAACTTTTTTGCATAGCGTAGATTCTCCAACACCTTCCTGTTTGCTTTTTTAGCACAATAAAGCAATGGTTATTTTTTAAACATATTTTATGTTAAATCAAAACGGCGCATAATGTTGATTTAACCTACCAATAAATAATTGTGTATTACACCATTTAAGGCGTCTTTGCTAATAGGTTTTGCTATAAAATCATTACATCCCGATAAAAGTGCTTTTTCTTTTTCCTCAGGCGATGAAAAGGCTGTTTGTGCAATTATCGGTAAGTTTGGACGAAATTCTTTTATGCGTTTTGTTGCTTCGTGTCCGTCCATTTTTGGCATTTTTATATCCATTAAAACCAAATCAATCTCTGGGATGTTTTTACACATTTCAACGGCCTCCATGCCGTTTTTCGCATGAATTATAGTACACGGAAGTTTAATTTTCTCCTCCAGCAATATTTCCAAAACCATAAAATTCACTTCTTCATCTTCAGCAATTAAAATGGTGTGTTTTTTCTTATTGTCAACTTCTTTTTCTATTTCATTCTCAACTTTTGTTGCCAAACCTGCAGGTTTGTAAGGTATGGTGACAAAAAAAGCAGCGCCTTCACCAAGTTGTGAAACCACAGCTATTTTCCCTCCCAACAATGTTGCATTTTCTTTGGCAATGGAAAGTCCGAGACCCAATCCGCCCACTTTTTTGGAAAGGTCTTTTTCGGCCTGTGAAAATCGCTCAAAAATCATTTTTTGTTTTTCCGGCTTTATGCCTATTCCGCTGTCTTTCACAAAAATCTCCAGTTTGGCAGGCTCACTGTTCTTACTAAGTTTACACCCCAATTCCACCATACCTTCATCTGTAAATTTTAAGGCGTTTTCCAGCAAGTTGCTTAACACTTTGTTGAGCTTATTTTTATCGGTAAGTATGGTGCTTTCCTGGTCTGAAAGTTCGTTCGTCAAAACCAGTTCGATCTTATTTTTTGTCGCTTTTATATTGAAAATAGTGTGCAATTCATGCAATAAATCGTTTATGCAAACCGGATGTTCTTCCGCCTTGATTTGTTTGGTCTCCAATACAGAAATTTCCATCAAATCATCTATAATATGCAATAGCTGGTGGGTACTGTTTTTAATGATATCAATAAAAAGCCTCCTTTTTTCATCAGGTAAATTGGGGTTGTCCAATAAGTCGGTAAAACCTAAAATACCATTCATAGGTGTTCGTATTTCATGCGACATATTTTGAATAAATTCGGTTTTCATCCGGTCGCTTTCTTCCGCCTTTTCTTTGGCGATTATAATGTCTTGTAAAATTTGTCTTTTTTCAGAAATATCTTGAATGGTTCCAATCATTCTTTTAAGATTTCCTTGATTGTCAAATTCTAAATTACCCAATCCATGGACCCAACTTACCTGTCTGTCATTTTTTCTTTTAATTCGATATTCTTTGGTGAATTGTTCCCTTTTTTCGATGACGTTTTTTTGAAAATATTGTTTCATCAAATTTTGGTCCTGCTGATAAATAAGATCCAACCAGCCTTTAGTGCTTCTTTTGTATTTTTCATCGATTCCGAATATTTCATTTAAAGCCGGAGAGCTTTTCCATGAACCAGTTGAAAAATCGAGTGCATAAGAGCCAATATTGGCAATTTTTTGGGATTCAAGCAGTAAATACTGACTTTCATCGAGCTCGTTTTTTGCATTTCTTTCCGCTGTGATATCAATCACTGATGCAATAGAAGTTCCATAATCGTCAATAATTACCGATTTTACTAGCGCTAAAATAGCGGAACCGTCCTTGCCAGTTAATTCAGTTTCTTCACTAAATGTTTTGTTGTTTGCGCCAATGGACACCAATTCATTCTTCAACACTTCCAAAGCTCTTGCCGAATTTGTTTTTGCTAAGTGCGTTTTAAGTTCTGCTTTATTTTTAACGCCAAACAAATCCAATCCGGCTTTATTTACATTTAATATTTTGATGTTTTTAATACACGTCGAAACAAAATGGGGATTTTCATCTAAATATTTTTTTAAATCATTTGTTTCGGCTTTCTTTTGATTCAATAATTTTATGACTTCCGAAAAATCCTGTTCCCAAAGCGGAACGGGGTTTTGTTCAAATAAATTGATAAAACGCTCTTGGCTCTCTGTAAGCAATCTGTTTTTTTCCGACAGTTCGTTGCTTAAATGCTGTAATGCAGCATTTTGAGTTAGATAGTCCTCAGAAAGCACTCGGTATTCTTCATTTTGCTTTTGTAATTGTTGCTCTGCTTTTTTGCGATTTGCAATGTCTCGCCAAACACAATGAATAACTTTATTGTTTGGTTCATTTTCAATGGTTGTTAACAAAACCTCAGCAGGGAATAGTTCGCCATTGCTTTTGGTGTGCCACCACTCAAAACGATTTGATCCTTTTTCTAAAGCAATTTTTATAAATTTTTCTGCTTTTTCAGAAGAATTTTGACCGTCTGGCTGAAATTTTGGGGATAATTCTGAAGGATGAAGGTTTAATACGTATTGGTAATTTTTATAGCCAAGCATCTTTAAAGTTGCCTGATTGCATTCCACAAAAATACCGTTTTTAATGATTAATATGGCGTCGCCCGATTTTTCAAAAAGTTCCCGAAATTTTTTCTCGCTTTTTTTAATTTCTTCAGCTGCTTCCCGCAGTTTTTCTTCCGCTTCTTTATTTTTGCTAATATCTTCTTTGATGGCTAAATAAGAAGAAATTTCGCCAACTTCATTTTTAATGGGTGTTATGGTTGTTCGTTCCCAGTAAAGATTTCCATTTTTAGCTTTATTTTGAAATTCTCCCTTCCATATTTTTCCTGCGGTAATTGTTTGCCATAAATTACTGTAAAATTCTTTAGACTGCTTTCCTGAGCTTAAAACTCTCGGGTTTTTCCCTAAAACTTCAGCAGCGGTATAGCCCGTTATTTCGGTAAATTTAGGATTTGTGTATTCAATGTTTCCTTGAACATCTGTTATAATAATGGTGTTGGCGCTTTGTTCAACTGCAACGGAGAGTTTTTTGTTGGCAGCTTCATTTTTTTTACGTTCAGAAATGTCTCTAAATGCAGTAACTCGTAGCGTTTTGTTATTAATTGGCGCAATGTTTCTGGCTTCAACCTCAATCGGAAAAATGGACCCGTCCTTTCTTATCCCCTCTGCTTCATAAGGATGTGTTTTTTTATTCGTTCTGTTTTCGGCAATAACCTTATGATAATACTCGGGATAAATAATTTTTGTGATATCCTTGCCCACCAATTCTTTACGATTGTATCCAAACATTTTTAAGAAAGAAGCATTGCAATCAATTACAATACCCATTTCATGGATTAAAATTCCTTCAAATGTAAGATTCGATAATTTCTTGAATTTTTCTTCATTCTCATGAGCAACCTCTTTTGCAATTTTTAACGATTTAATTTTTAAGTTTAATTCGCTATCAAAAAGCATTTTTTCAAGCTCTTTCTCAACTTTTATAGCTATTATTTGCAGAATAATTTCAACCGTTTTTAGATCTTTTAATGGCTTAGTGTGCATAAGGGCTATTAACCCCATAGGTTCTTTTTTTGAATTCCATAAAGGAATACCCATATAACTCTCAATATGCTTTTGAGCCAGAAAATCATCTTTCGGAAAAAGACCTTTAACATTGGTTGGGTACGAACATGATTTTCTATTGATAATAGTCTCACAAGGCGTATTTGCCAATTTATAAACGGTATTGGGCATAAAATTGCCGTTTCCATAAAAGACAACAGTTTCTAAAACAGCAGGCGTTTTTAATGAAAACTTATCAATCAACACATAGTTAACCTCTAATAAATCAGCTAAAAAAACGGCTGTAGATTTTAAGAATTTAATGTGATCAGTTTCATAGCCATTTTCAGAAATGAACGCTAGCGTAGCTTGAATATATTTTAGTTGCACGCTCATATTTGTTAATATGGGGGTTTAATTAATTTTATAACAAATGCAACTTTTTCTTTTTGTTAAATATATATAAAAAAATCGCTAGAATTAAAATTTCATGAATTAATATCTATAATTTAATAAGTTCCTTCCCAAATTCATTCACTTTTTCCCAGTTGGTGTATTCAATCTCAGCATCAATATTTGTGGGTCCTTTGGTCATCCACATGATTAACTGAATCATTTTACGGTCAAAATAAGAATATTTTTTATAGTCTAGTTTGCCTGCAAAAACTTTTACAACCGTTGGCTTCCAATCAATGGTTTTAAAAAATTTTACCACATAAGGATTTGTATCAGGGTCGCTTTTTTCGGGTTTACGTGCAACCAGGTTAACGGAGAAAAAAGCTGTTTTTTTGGAGTCTAATTCCTTCTTATTTGTATTGATAAATTCAATTATTTTAGGATTGTGAACGCCATACCGTATGCTTGCCCCAATAACAATTTTGTTGTATTTGGTGATGTCACCCGTAAAATCGTCAATTGAAATTAAATCAATTTCTTGATTATTTTGTTGAAGCACTTCTTTAAGTATATTGCAAATCTTCAGTGTTTGTCCGTCAACTGTTGAGTATATCATTCCTATTTTAGGTTCCATGGCTGTTGTTTAAAATTAAAGTTCGGTAGTTTGTTTTTCAAGCTAATTTTAAAGGACGTAAAATTACAAAAGACTCCTTTGTGTTTTTATGATATATATCAACCAAAAATAGCCAAATATTTAAAATTTAATAATAAAAAAACCAGTCAATATTGACTGGTTCTAATTTTTTAAAGGCAACAAATAAATATTAAATTACTTTTACATTTACTGCGCTTAACCCTTTTTTTCCTTCTTCTAGTTCAAATTGAACTTCATCGCCATCGCTAATTTTGTCAATTAATCCGGTAATGTGTACGAAGTAGTCTTTGTTTGAAGTTTCCTCTGTGATAAATCCAAATCCTTTAGCTTGGTTGAAGAATTTTACTGTTCCTTTTTTCATTGTTAAATAATTTATTAAAGTACTAAAGTACTCATATTTGCGATTGTTTTGGATTTTTTTTTGAGTTATTTTTTAAAAAGACACTTTAACCGTATAATTGGTTGTTAATCCAATATATCTGTCAATTTTTTAAAAATTTGTTTTGGGTTTTTATTTTCGTATAATATTCCATAAACCGCATCAATAATAGGTGTTCTTGCCTTATTTTTTTCGTTGATTAAATAAGCGCTTTTTGTGGCGTAATAACCTTCGGCAATCATGCTCATTTCCATCATGGCACTTTTTACGGTGTATCCTTTGCCAATCATATTTCCAAACATTCTGTTTCGGCTAAAAACAGAATATCCGGTAACCAATAAATCGCCCAGATAGGCTGAGTTGTTGATATTGCGTTTCATTCTGTGCACTTTTCTTATAAACCGCTTCATTTCACGAACGGAATTTGACATTAAAACTGCCTGAAAATTATCACCGTAACCCAATCCGTGGGCCATTCCTGCCGCTATGGCAAAAATATTTTTAAGCATGGCGGCATATTCAGTGCCAATAATATCGTCTGATGTTTTTGTTTTTATATAATGACTAGAGAGGTAATTGCTCAAAAGATCGGCTTTTTTGGCATCCTGGCACGCAATGGTTAAGTATGACAAACGCTCCATCGCAACTTCTTCGGCGTGACAAGGCCCTGCAATGACACCTATATTTTTAAGCGGAATTTTAAAGAATTTGTGAAAATGCTCGCCAACAATCAATCCGCTTTCCGGAACAATTCCTTTGATGGCCGAAAACACAATTTTTGTAGAAATACTTTGCGATATTTTATCCAATTCCTCTTTCAAAAAGGCGGAAGGAATGGCAAAAATTAAGATATCGCCATAACGCACCAAATCATTTATGTCGTTTGATAAATACAATTTTTTTACATCAAGTGCTGCAGAACTCAGGTAATTTGGGTTGTGCTCATTTTCCTTAATATAATCAATGGCAGTTTGATTTCGCATATACCAGCCAACCTGAACCATGTTTTCACACAACATTTTCACTATGGCCGTTGCCCAACTTCCGCCGCCAAAAACGGCAATTTTAGGGTTTGTAATCATATCTTAACCTTTTTTAGAGACCAAAAGTAAAAAAAACTTACTTAAATGTGCTCCAAAAACTGTGAAACTAACATTTTTGAACTCGCTTAAATTAAATTGTTGGTTTAAATTATTAGTTTCGTACTTTTAAATCCTATCCCCAACCCTTTCCATCCCGATAGCTATCGGGAGAAAGGGAGTTTGATTTAATTATTGGGGAAAAATATTTATTATCTTTAAGCCCACTTTTAACTTTTAACTTTTAACTTTTAACTTTTAACTTTTAACTTTTAACTTTTAACTTTTAATATTTAATATTTAACTTTTAATATTTACTTTAGTTGAGCGGACTTAAACGATTTTTTAAAGACACCATCATTTACGGAATTGCCGCGGTTTTGCCGAGAGTGATTAACTTTTTGCTTGTTCGTGTTCATACCGATGCTTTGCCGGCCAGCGATTACGCCGAAAACACCAACTTTTATATTTGGATTGCCTTATTTACGGTGTTGCTAACCTTTGGCATGGAAACGGCATTTTTCAGGTTTTATAAATCCGAAGAGAAAAAAGATGCGCTTATTGCGACCTCGTTTATCAGTGTATTTGTTGCTGCGTTGTTGTTTGTGGCCATTGCTTTTTCGTTTTCCGGCTTTTTTACCAATATGTTCGACTTCAGCCAAAATCCGATACAATTCAAATTGTTTGTCGGCATCTTGGCGATTGACGCGGTTTCAGTCGTTCCGTTTGCTTATTTGCGCGCCTCAAACCGACCTATAAAATACACTGCCATCAAAATGATGAATGTGGGAATCATCGTTGCCATAAACTTGCTTTTTTTGAAGTTTATTCCCGAATTAAAAGCGAGCGGCAAATTCATTCCCGAATTTTTGAATATCGCTTTAGAAAGCACCAATATTGTTAATTTTATCTTTATCGCCAACCTCATTGGAAGCGCCGCTTCATTAATATTATTGTTGCCGTTTTTGCGGAAATTTACATGGCATTTTAACGGTGTTTTATTCAAAAAAATGCTGAATTACAGCTGGCCAATTGCCGTTGCCGGAATTGCTTACGTAATCAATGAAAATTTGGATAAATATTTAATCGGGCAAATGATGGATAAAACGGCGATGGGAATTTATTCGGCCTGTTACAAACTGGCAATATTTATGAATTTATACATTATGGCCTTTCGTTTGGGCGCTGAACCGTTCTTTTTTAACCATTCCGACCATAAAGATGCCCGGGAAACTTATGCCCGAATCTTAAACTATTTTATCATTGTGGGCGCTTTGGTTTTTGTGGGAATCGTTGTTTTTCTGGATATTATAAAACAACTTTTTATCAACCAGCAGTATTGGGATGCCATTGTGATTGTTCCTATTGTTTTGTTGGCCAATTTGTTTTTGGGCATTTACCACAACTTGTCCGTTTGGTACAAATTAACCGACAAAACACGTTACGGAATGCTTTTTTCCATCATTGGCGCTATCATTACCGTTATTATAAATGTGGCATTAATTCCGGTAATTGGCTATATTGCATCGGCCTGGGCAACCCTTTTGGCTTATGGAAGCATGATGGTGCTGTCTTATTTTATTGGAGACAAGCATTATCCGGTTCCTTATAATTTAAAAAAATCGGGGAGTTATTTGTTGGTTTCCATTGTGCTTTCTTTTGTCTCATTTACATATTTCAGGGAAAATTATTTGGTTTCTGTTTCCTTAATCTTGTTATTTGGAATGCTTATATTTTGGAATGAAAAAAAGGAACTTTTGGCAATCATTAAACGCTGATACATAAAACAGCAATAAATAAAATATGGTAAGTACACTATTTAATCCGCAGACTAAAATTCTTGAATCGAAATTCGAGGGAAATGTTACTTTGGCGGAAGTCGTAAATTATATTGTTGCTACAAAAGAGAACAAAACCTATCCCAGAAAATTAAAAATTTTAACGGATTCTATGGGTGCCATTTTTGATTTTTCCATTAAGGATTTAGAAATTATCGTGGAAGAGAATATTAAATCTTTGGAAAAATATGATTCAATTATTGATGCAATTATTATTGATGATCCAAAAAACACCGTGCTTTCCATGTTGTATCTTGAACTCGCCAAAACAAATAAATATAAATTTGAAATCTTTGCCACCAAAAGCGCCGCTTTAGACTGGTTAAATAATTATTGACAATGAAAATATTTTATTTTTTTCTTATAAGCACTGTTTTCACTATTTCGTCGCTGTTTTCGCAAAACACTGCTGAAAAAAAATCGACGGCTGCTTCAAATGTTTCCTTGCTGAAAAAGGAATTTATCATTCCCAGCCTTAACACCATCAGCCATAAAGTTTGGATTTACTTACCGCCGAATTACGATAAATCTTCAAAAAAATATCCGGTAATTTATATGCACGATGCCCAAAATTTATTTGATAACGCATCTTCTTATGCCGGTGAATGGGAAGTTGATGAAACCTTAAATAAATTGTATGAAAAAACGGGAAAAGGATTTATTGTGGTGGGCATTGAAAATGGCGGCGAAGAACGCATCAACGAATATACGCCCTGGAAAAATAAAAAATATGGCGGCGGAAAAGGTGGAATATATGTAGATTTTATTGCTAAAACGCTAAAACCTTATATTGATGCCAATTACAGAACCAAAAAGCAACAAAAACATACCGGATTGATTGGCAGTTCTTTGGGCGGATTGATTTCGTATTACGGCGGACTAGAATATCCAAAAACCTTCGGAAAAATTGGCGCATTGTCCACTTCTTTTTGGTTTTCTGAAAAAGTTGTAAATTTCACCCAAGAAAAAGGAAATTTAAAAGATACAAAACTATTTTTGCTGGTGGGCGGAAAAGAAGGTGATGATACCGATAAAGACACCCAAAATATGGAAAAATTGTTGCTGGAAACCGGATTTAAATCAAAAAATTTAAAAACAAAAATAAATCCGGAAGGCCAACATAATGAAGCTTTTTGGCGGAGTGAATTTTTAGAAGTCGTTTCTTGGCTATATCACATAAAATAATTAAAACTTATGCAAATACAAATCACCAACAAATCGAAACACGCATTGCCAAGTTATGAAACGGATGCTTCTGCAGGAATGGATTTGCGAGCCAATATTGATGAATCCATCACCCTAAAACCATTGGAACGCACCATTGTGAAAACAGGATTGTTTATTGCGCTTCCTGTTGGGTTTGAAGCCCAGGTTCGCCCGCGCAGCGGACTCGCAGCCAAAAACGGCATAACGGTTTTGAATGCGCCCGGCACTGTTGATGCCGATTACAGAGGTGAAATTGGCGTAATTTTGGTGAACCTTTCCAATGAAAATTTTGTGATTAATGATGGTGAACGCATTGCGCAACTGGTCATCGCAAAACACGAACGAGCCAATTGGGAAGAAATTGAAGTTTTAAGCGAAACCAAACGCGGCGCAGGCGGATTTGGAAGTACCGGAAAATAGGATAGAAGTCAGAAGACGGATCCAGATAGCTATCGGGACGGAAGACCGAAGACCGAAGACAGAAGACAGAAGACGGATCCCGATAGCTATCGGGACGGAAGACCGAAGACCGAAGACAGAAGACAGAAGACGGATGTACCTCCCTGATATAGGTTGACCATAAAAGTCAATTTATATGAAAACAAATTTAAAACAATTACTTAAACAACGGCGCTATTCAGAGGAATTTAAAAAAGAGATAGTGGCTTTATTTGAGCAGGGAAAAT
>JAUSOJ010000226.1 GCA_030656195.1 Lutibacter sp. | reverse complement strand
TAACGGAACAGAAGTGGTATTACCGTCATTGGAAACAGTAAGCAACGGAACCTACAGTCCTTTATCAAGGCCAATGTTTATTTATGTAAACAGCACTTCCATGAAGCATCCGGAAGTGATTGAGTTTGTTAATTTCTATCTTGACAATGCAGCCGAATTATCTGAAGATGTAGGTTACATTAAATTGCCTGCAGCACTTTACGCAAAACAAAAAGAAAATTTTAAAGCTTTTGTTGAAAAAAACAAATAAACAAAATCTAAACATAACAAAATCAGATGTATCTTACATCTGATTTTGTTTTAAATAAAATTTAATGCGTAAAATCAAAGAATTAATCATTGAAAAATCACTTTTATCAAGTGCATTAGTCACAATTGCAGTGACCATTGGCATTATTTTAGTGCTTGCCATTGAAGCTTTCCTATTCTTTAAAGAGGTCTCTATTTTCGATTTTTTCACCGATACGCAATGGACACCTTTATTTACTGAAAAACATTACGGAATTCTTCCGTTGCTTTCAGGAACACTGCTTACCACCTTTATCGCAATTTCTGTGGCATTGCCAATTGGTTTGTCCATCAGTATTTATTTAAGTGAGTATGCCCCAAGAAGTTTTAGAAAAACAATCAAGCCGTTATTGGAACTTTTGGCAGCAGTGCCATCGGTAGTTTACGGATTTTTTGCCTTGGTGGTGGTTACGCCCTATTTACAGCAGTTTATGCCTAGTTTATCGGGATTTAACTCGCTTTCTGCCGGTATTGTGATGGGAATTATGATTATACCATTTGTGTCTTCCTTAAGTGAAGACGCTTTATTTGCTGTTCCAAAATCATTGAGGGAAGCTTCTTACGGTATGGGCGCAACCCGACTTCAAACCGCTTTTAAAGTGGTGGTCCCGGCAGCATCTTCCGGTATTATTGTATCCATTATTTTGGCCATTTCAAGAGCCATTGGAGAAACAATGATTGTGGCAATTGCCGCAGGCCAACAACCTAGACTAACATTAGACCCAACGGTCCCTGTTGAAACCATAACCGCTTACATTGTTCAGGTAAGTTTAGGCGATGTGCAACATGGCTCATTAGAGTACAGAACTATTTTTGCGGCAGGAATTACCTTATTTGTATTTACCTTTTTATTGAATACCTTGAGTTTCCGAATCAGAAAAAAATACCGAGAAAAATATGACTAGCATTCAGAAAAACAGACTGAAAGATCAATTGTTCAAATTTTGGGGAATTGCTTGTACCTTAATAGGGTTGGTAATGCTGGTTATTTTTATTGGCGGAATCTTAGTTGATGGATTAAGCAGAATAGATTGGGCTTTTATTACCGATTTGCCGTCCCGAAAACCAGAGAAATCCGGAATATGGACGCCGCTTATGGGGAGTGTGTGGGTTTTGGTTCTAACGGCAATAATTTCATTTCCCATAAGTGTTGCTGCTGGGGTTTACTTGGAAGAATACGCTAAAAAAAACAGGCTTTCAGCATTGCTGGAAATTAATATTTCCAACTTGGCGGGCGTTCCATCCATTATTTACGGATTGCTGGGATTGGAAGTTTTTGTGAGAATCATGAATTTAGGCGCAAGTGTTTTGGCGGGTGCTTTAACTTTATCGCTATTAATTCTGCCCATTATTATTGTGGCGACCAGAGAAGCCATAAAAGCGGTTCCAAATTCAATTCGAGACGCATCGTATGCATTGGGCGCCTCAAAGTGGCAAACAATATGGAATCAGATATTGCCGGCATCAAGCGGCGGTATTTTAACTGGCGTAATTTTGGCGCTTTCAAGAGCAGTTGGTGAAACAGCTCCGTTAATTGTTGTGGGTGCTTTGGCCTATGTGCCTTTTGCGCCTCAAGGTCCGCTAGACCAATTTTCAGTGTTGCCAATCCAAATTTTTAACTGGATTTCCAGACCGCAACAAGGGTTTATAGACAATGCTGCTGCAGCCATTATTATCTTATTATTAATTACCTTTATCATGAATGGAATAGCCGTTTATTTTAGGAACAAATGGCAAAAAAAATTACAATAATACAATGAGTGAAATTAAGACAGAAAAAATGGAAGATCCTAAAATTGAAACTCCAATTGCTGAAAAATACAAATTGCAAACCAAAAATGTCAATGTTTTTTATGGCGATTTTCAGGCCATTAAAGATGTTTCCATGAACATTAAACCAAAAACCATCACTGCTTTTATCGGTCCATCGGGTTGCGGTAAATCAACTTTTTTGCGTTTGTTCAACAGAATGAACGATTATATTGAAGATTTTAAAATGGAAGGCAAAATTAAAATCGATGATAAAAATATCTATAAAGACAAAATACAACTGGAGCAGTTAAGAAAAGAAGTTGGCATGGTTTTTCAAAAACCAAATCCGTTTCCGAAATCCATTTTTGAAAATGTTGCTTACGGATTGAAAATTCAAGGGATCAAAGACAAAAAATTGATTGCAGAACGTGTTGAAAAGGCGTTGATTCAAGCCGATTTATGGAATGAGGCTAAAGACAATTTAAACAAATCGGCCTTAACATTATCGGGCGGACAACAACAGCGTTTGTGCATTGCAAGAACCTTGGCGGTTGAACCTTCCATTATTTTAATGGATGAGCCAACTTCTGCGCTCGATCCAATTTCCACCGCTAAAATTGAAGAATTAATCCATCAATTAAAAAAGGATTATACCATTATTATTGTTACCCATAATATGCAACAGGCCGCGAGAATCAGCGATTATACCGCATTTTTTTATATGGGCGAATTGATTGAGTTTGATAAAACAAAAAAAATATTCACAAATCCGGAAAAAAAGAGAACTGAGAATTATATCACAGGAAGGTTCGGTTAAAAAAATAAAAAAGTTATGATAAATATTGAAGAACAAAGAGCTGTTTTAAGTAAAAGCGGGGAAGAAATATTAAACCTGGTACACAAACAAGTGCAACTTGCCTATGAAGCGTTTACATCTTTTGACACAGATTTGGCAGAAGAGGTTATTTTAAAAGAAAACAGGGTAAATGCGCTTGATGTAAGAATTGAAAAGGATACCGATCATTTTATTGCCTTATACAGCCCTGTGGCAACCGATTTAAGATTTGCTTTGGCGCTGCTTAAGATTAATTATAATTTGGAACGCATTGGTGACCAGGCATTTGATATCTCAAACCACACCATTGATTTAAACCAAAAACTGGTGCCGGAACTTGTTGAAAGAATGCAGTTTAACCTCATGTTTGAAACCCTTGAAAGCATGTTTAAGGATGTGATAACTGCCTATACCGATGAAAATTTAAAAGTGGCACGTAAAGTATTTAAAAAAGATAAAATCATCAACGAAATAAATGCAAAAGCTTTTGATATTGTGGCGGAAGACGCCATTAAAAACCCTGAATTAATCAGACAATATTTAATGGCGCTGGTGGTGATGAAAAAATTTGAAAAAGTTGGCGATTTGCTGAAAAACATTTCTGAAAGCATTATCTATTTTATTGATGCAGAAATTTTAAAACATAAAAAGAAAAAATAACGAAATTTAAAAGGCAGAAGTTCAAGAAAAGAATTCCTGAAATATTTAATTTAAATCATTTACCTACAATTTGACCGCCAGCTATCTGGCGGTTTTTTAATTTATGGTTCACACACAGTATTTAATACCTTCAAATCAATATTTTAAATGGTTCTGCATCAATCAAAAACACCTTGTTTCTTAAAAAAAAGGAATCTAAAATTCAGTTATTCTAATATTTTTTTAAACATTTGTTAATGTTTAAGAAATACTAAAAATATATAGCATAAAAAAAAATATCTAGTTACTTTTACCAGATTCAAAAAATACCCAAAATATGGATAATTTTTACTTTTTAATGATTGTTGCCTTAGGAGTTTTGGCTGTTGCCGATTTGGTTGTTGGGGTGAGCAATGATGCAGTTAACTTTTTAAATTCTGCAATAGGTTCAAAAGCAGTTTCTTTCAAAACCATTATGATTGTTGCAAGCATTGGTATTGCTTTAGGCGCAATTTTCTCCAGTGGTATGATGGAGGTTGCCCGAAATGGCATTTTTAATCCTCAAATGTTCATGTTTAGCGATATTATGATCATTTTTATGGCAGTTATGATTACCGATATTCTATTGTTAGATTTTTTTAACACCATTGGAATGCCAACGTCCACAACTGTTTCTATTGTTTTTGAATTATTGGGAGCCGCAGTAGCGGTTGCATTAATCAAAATTGGTGCTGATGGCGGTAATTTTACGGATGTTGTAAACTATATAAATACTTCAAAGGCAACCCAAATTATTTTTGGCATATTATTGTCGGTGGTTATCGCTTTTTCTGTTGGAGCTGTTGTACAATTTATATCACGACTGCTGCTTTCCTTCAACTTTGAAAAAAAATCCAACTGGGTAGCTGCTCTGTTTGGCGGCATTGCGCTGACATCGATGTTGTACTTTATTCTTTTAAAAGGGATTGGAGGTACTGGTTTTGCATCTCAAAAATATGATGTGATGGGCCAACACACCATCAAGGAATTTATCGAAATTTACGTATTTCAAATTATAGCCATAAATTTAATGTTGTGGTCAGCGATCTCTTTTATTTTAATAAACTATTTCAAAATTAATATTTACAAAATCATCATCATTGTCGGCACTTTTGCATTGGCTTTGGCTTTTGCGGGCAACGATTTGGTTAACTTTATTGGGGTGCCAATCGCAGGTTGGCAATCATATCAGGCCTGGTCGGTTTCAGGAGTTCCGGCAACTGAATTTGCGATGGATGTTTTAGGGACCAAAGTTGCCACACCAACATTTTTATTGTTTATGGCAGGATTGGTCATGGTAATTACTTTGTGGTTTTCCTCAAAAGCAAAATCAGTAGTAAAAACATCCGTTGATTTAGCAAGCCAAGCAGCTATCAAAGAACGTTTTGAGCCAAACTTTTTATCTAGAGGGTTTGTAAGAACCGCTATGTTGTTTGCCAAATATTTGGCATTTATGACGCCAAACAATGTATTAGATAAAATCGACAAACAATTTGAAAAACCGGTTATTGAGCTGGCTGGCGGAAAAAAACTTGAATTGCCCGCTTTTGATTTGGTGAGAGCTGCGGTTAATTTAATGGTTGCCGGCGTTTTAATTTCAATTGCAACATCCTATAAACTGCCATTATCAACAACGTATGTAACTTTTATGGTGGCGATGGGTACTTCTTTGGCCGACAGAGCCTGGGGAAGTGAAAGTGCCGTTTACAGAGTTGCAGGTGTATTAAATGTTATTGGCGGTTGGTTTTTTACAGCATTTATGGCTTTTGTCGCTGCCGGAATAACTGCCTATTTAATTTATTTGGGAGGCCCTACCATGATTGCCATTTTATTGCTGATCGCTGTTATTTTATTGGTAAGAAACTCCTTGAACCATTTAAAAAAATCAAAAGAAATTAAAGCTGAAGACAGTTTAAACAGAACAGAAAGCAAATCGGTAAAAGGTGTAATTGAAGAAAGTGCCGATAACATTTCTAAAGTGTTGAAACGGGTGAGCAAAATAAATGAAAACACCATTAACGGATTGATCAACCAAGATTTGCCAACTTTAAAAAAAGCCAAAAACACCGTTGGAAAATTGGAATCTGAAATTGAGGATTTACACAATAATATTTTCTATTTTATCAAAAATCTGGACGAAGCATCTGTAAGTGCAAGTACTTTTTATATTAATGTTGTTGGGGATTTACAAGACATTGCACAATCGGTTGGATTTATTTCAAAAGTGAGCCACAAACACATCCATAACAATCATAAAGGTTTAAAACCTAGTCAGGTTAGGGAATTAAAAGATATCGCTGAAAAATTAAGCCATCTTTTTGCAGAAACAAGAACTATTTTTGATGACCGCTCATTCAATAAGATTGCCTCTTTACTTGAAGAAAAGAAAAATCTGCTAAAACAGGTCTCTATCAATGCCCAAAAACAGGTAGAGCGCACCAGAACCACAGAATCAAGCCCAAAAAACACAACGCTTTACTTCAGTATCTTGCTGGAAACAGAAGATTTGATAAAAGCCACTATGGATTTGTTGGAATTGTATGCAACAAAAGGCAACAAATAAGGATTAGATAAATCATAAAAAACCTCAACTTAAAATAATAAGTTGAGGTTTTTTTTGGAGGTTGATCTAAATATTATGATCCGCACATTTCACAATCATCCGGATTTTCTTTTGATTGCAAAATCATTTGTCTTAATTCTTCCGGCGTAAGTGGTTTTTCCTCTTCCTTTTTTACGTTTGAAACGGTAAATTGTGTTGCATTCACGGCACTTTTGGTCCGCAGATAGTACATCCCCGTTTTTAAACCCGATTTCCAGGCATAAAAATGCATGGATGTTAACTTGGCATAATTGGCATCTTGCATAAACAGGTTTAACGACTGCGATTGGTCAATAAAATAACCACGCTGACGCGACATGTCAATAATATCTTTCATGCTCATTTCCCATACCGTTTTGTACAAATCTTTCAACTCTTGCGGAATGTTGTCAATATGCTGAACCGATCCGTTGGCGCGCATAATTGCCTCTTTCATTTCATTGTCCCACAAGCCCAAATCAACCAAATCTTCCAATAAATGTTTGTTCACCACAATAAATTCTCCGCTTAAAACCCTGCGGGTATAAATATTTGAAGTATAAGGCTCAAAAGCTTCGTTATTTCCCAATATTTGCGAAGTTGAAGCTGTTGGCATCGGAGCCACCAATAACGAGTTTCTAACGCCGTTTTTAATCACTTTTTTACGCAACGCTTTCCAATCCCATCTTCCGCTTAACTCTTCTTCTGAAACGCCCCACATATTAAACTGAAATTCACCTAATGACATGGGTGATCCTTTGAATGAAGAGTATGGCTCTTTTGCTTTCGCAATTTCCATGGAAGAAGTTACTGCTGCAAAATAAATGGTTTCGAAAATTTCTTCATTTAGTTTTTTTGCTTCATCACTGGTAAAAGGTAAACGCAGCAGAATAAAAGCATCTGCCAAACCTTGAACACCAAGTCCGATGGGTCTGTGACGGAAATTTGAGTTTTCGGCTTCTTTCACCGGATAATAATTTCGATCGATTACCGTATCTAAATTTCGGGTGATTTTTTTGGTGATTTTATGCAGCTTTTGATGGTTGAAAAATTTAATTCCGTTTTCATCTTCATCAACAAACATAGGAAGCGCAATGGATGCCAGATTACAAACTGCCACCTCATCTTTTGCGGTGTATTCCATAATTTCCGTACACAAATTTGAAGAACGGATGGTTCCCAAATTCTTTTGGTTCGATTTACGGTTTGCAGCATCTTTATACAACATATAAGGATTCCCGGTTTCTATTTGGGCTTCCAATATTTTCTCCCAAAGCAAACGTGCTTTGATGGTTTTTCGGCCTTTTCCCACTTTTTCGTAACCGGTATACAATTTTTCAAATTCTTCGCCATAGGTATCAAATAAATGCGGACATTCATTTGGGCACATCAACGTCCAATCGCCGTTTTCTTCAACGCGTTTCATAAATAAATCGGGAATCCACATCGCATAAAACAAATCACGTGCACGATTTTCTTCGGCACCGGTATTTTTACGCAAATCCAGAAAATCAAAAACATCGGCATGCCAAGGTTCCATATAAATGGCAAAAGATCCTTTTCGTTTTCCGCCGCCCTGATCCACATAACGGGCCGTATCGTTAAATACTTTTAACATGGGCACAATGCCGTTAGATGTTCCGTTGGTGCCGCGAATATAAGAACCCGTGGCACGCACATTGTGAATTGACAAGCCAATGCCGCCGGCAGACTGCGAAATTTGCGCAGTTTGTTTAATGGTATCATAAATACCGTCAATACTGTCGTCTTGAATTTGCAATAAGAAACATGAAGACATTTGCGGTTTTGGCGTTCCTGCATTAAAAAGCGTTGGGGTGGCGTGCGTAAAGAATTTTTTGGACATCAATTCGTACGTTTCAATGGCTTCATCAATATCTTCCTGATGAATTCCAATGGCAACGCGCATTAACATATGTTGCGGACGTTCGGCTATTTCGCCATTTATTTTCAACAAATAAGAACGTTCCAATGTTTTGAATCCAAAATAATCATAACCAAAATCCCTGTTATAGATTATTGTGGAATCTATTTTTTCAGCATTGGCCATAATCACATTATAGGTTTCATCTGATAACAATGGTGCTTTTTTTCCGGTACGCGGATTGACGTAATTGTACAAATCGGCCATCACTTCAGAAAAAACTTTTTTGGTGTTTTTATGTAAGTTTGAAACGGCGATACGTGCAGCAAGCTTGGCATAATCGGGATGTTGCACCGTCATGGTTGCAGCAGTTTCTGCGGCTAAATTGTCAAGTTCGGAAGTTGAAACGCCATCATACAATCCTTCAATAACGCGCATGGCAACTTTTACAGGATCTACGTGACTGCTCAATCCGTAACACATATTTCGAACCCTGGCGGTGATTTTATCGAACATCACCGGCTCTTTTTTGCCGTCTCTTTTTAGTACAAACATTATTTTAGATATATTTAGTTAGTTAGTAAGCTTCTGAAATATTTTTGATTTACGATTTACGAATTTTAAAAATTCCTCCTTAATTCCTATCCCCAGCCCTTTCCCAAGGAAAGGGAGTTTGATTTGATTTTAATAATTTATTTTACAATCAAAAATCGTAAATTATAAATCGTAGATAAACTAAAATTCCGCATCAAAACTGATGCTTCCGGTTCCTGTGCCGCTTTTTACACCGGCCTTTTGATATTCCGAAACCCGTTTTTCAAAGAAATTGGTTTTGCCTTCCAAGGAAATCATTTCCATAAAATCGAACGGATTTGTGGAATTGTATACTTTATCGCAATTAAACTCGGTCAGCAATCGGTCGGTCACAAACTCTAAATATTGCGACATTAATTTTGCGTTCATTCCTATTAAACTGGCCGGCAACGATTCAGTAATAAATTTACGTTCAATATCCAGCGCATTGGTCAAAATTTCTGTGATGCGTTCTTTGGGAACTTTATTCACAATATGATTGTTGTGCAGATGAATGGCGAAATCGCAGTGCATTCCTTCATCTCGCGAAATCAATTCGTTTGAAAAAGTCAATCCGGGCATTAAGCCTCTTTTTTTCAACCAAAAAATAGAACAAAAACTTCCAGAGAAAAAGATGCCTTCAACAGCCGCAAATGCAATTAATCGCTCGGCAAAACTCGGACTTTCAATCCATTTTAGTGCCCAATCTGCTTTTTCTTTAATCGCAGGAAAAACATCAATGGCATTGAACAACTGGTCTTTTTCGATCTCATTTTTAACGTAGGTGTCTATCAACAATGAATACACTTCAGAGTGGATATTTTCCATCATTATTTGAAAACCATAAAAGAATTTTGCTTCGGAATATTGCACTTCGCTCACAAAATTTTCAGCCAAATTTTCATTCACAATGCCATCAGAAGCAGCGAAAAAAGCCAAAATATGTTTGATAAAATAACGCTCATCATCATTTAATTTTGTTTCCCAGTCAATCACATCCTGGTGCAAATCAATTTCTTCTGCAGTCCAGATGCTTGCTTCCTGTTTTTTGTACCATTCCCAGATATCTTGATGTTGAATTGGAAAAATCACAAATCGATTTTTATTAGGCTGAAGAATGGGTTCTAGAAATGACATGAGTCGTATTATTTTTTTAGTTAGTTAGTAGTTTTTATTGGTAAAAAACGAGTAAAGCAAATATTGAAAAAAAATAGATACCAAAAAGTACTACTTATTCACATTTGATAGCTAGTTTTTAACATTATTGCTTAATTTCTTTAAAAAAACAATATTGTTAACAATTGATTTTTAAGGGATTGAAAAATAATAAAAATGCGACACTAGGTTTTAGGCCGTTTAAATGAAAACGCCAAATTAAGAAAAGAGCACCTAATATTGTGCGCCTTTAAATAGGGTATTTTACTGTAAAAAAAGTTTTATTGCTTTACGTGGTTTTTGGCAATTTTTTCCAATTCCATATACCAATCCTCACCAAATTTTCTGATTAATGCTTCTTTTACAAATTTGTAAACAGGCACTTGTAAAGCTGCGCCTAATGTACAAGCGTCATCGCAAATTGGCCATTTGTGGTAATTTACAGCTGAAAATTCGCTGTATTCTGTAATTCGGATTGGGTATAAATGACAGGAAATTGGTTTTTTCCAATCAATGGCGCCTTGATTGTAAGCTTCTTCAATGCCGCATTTAACGGTGTTGTTTTCATCAAATATGGAATAGGCGCAATCTTTTCCGTCTATTAAAGTTGTTTCATATTCACCTTCATCCATCGTAAAAAGGCCTTGGTCTTCTATGGCTTCAATTCCTTCCGGTCTTAAAAAAGGCTTCACTTTCGGATAAATATCCATGAGTATAATTAATTCATCTTCATCCAGCGGCGCGCCGGCTTCACCGTCAATACAACATTTGCCTTTGCAGGCCGATAAATTACAGACGAAATCTTTCTCTATAATCTCTTCTGAAACTATGGTTTTTCCTAATTGAAACATTCGGCAAAAATAACTATTTTTTTTACATTACTTTTGTTATAAATCAATTTTTGATTGGATACTTTTGCCAATCTTTTATAAAAAGCAGATGATGGAAATAAATTTTAAAGAAATAGTTACCGCCACAATGGTGTTGTTTGCGGTGATTGACATTATTGGAAGCATACCGATTATTATTGATTTACGTGTAAAATTTGGCCATCTTCACTCGGGAAAAGCGTCAATAGTTGCCGCTGTTATTATGATTGCTTTTTTGTTTTTGGGGAAAAGCATCTTAAATTTAATTGGGATTGATGTCAATTCGTTTGCAGTTGCGGGTTCATTTATCCTGTTTTTTTTAGCGTTGGAAATGATTTTGGGAATTTCTCTTTACAAAGAAGAAGAAACAAATGCCAAAACAGCGTCCATATTTCCTTTGGCATTTCCATTGTTGGCCGGCCCGGGAAGTTTAACAACCTTATTGTCTTTAAGGGCTGAGTTTTCAACCATCAATATTGTAATTGCCATTGTCATAAACACCATATTCTTATATATCGTGCTTAAAACATCGGTAAAAATTGAAAAAGTCATAGGCAAAAACGGCATCAATATTATCAGAAAAGTATTTGGCGTGGTGCTTTTGGCGATAGCCGTAAAACTGTTCACTTCAAACATACAGGGATTATTTCAAAATTAAATTCTTAAATATGGACGCATTTGACGTTTTAATCATAGGCGGAAGCGCAGCCGGATTGTCGTGCGCGCTCATTTTAGGCTCGGCTGTTCATAAGCCTTTTGCCAACAATAAAAAAATTGGGATTGTTACGCACCAAAAAAGTTCGGCTTTAAACGAAGCGTTGCTTAACAATGTGCTGGGATTTGAAAAAGGAACCAAGGGAAGTCAAGTTTTGTCTGATGGTCTAAAACAACTTTCTGAATTATATCCTCACGTTGTACAAATCGACAATGAAAAGGTGACTAAAATTGAAGGTGAATTCCCAAATTTTAAGGTTTTTACCAATAAAAATAATTATAAAACTCGCACAATCGTTGTCGCTGTTGGTCCTTCAAATCTTTTTAACATCGAAGGCCTAATGCAATATGTGATTCCGCACCACAGTTTACCTCCGCAAAAAGAACGTGTGATGCTAAAAAATAACAACCATTTGGTTGCTGAAGGAATATACGTTTCGGGTGTTTTGGCAGGATGGAGAAGTCAGTTTGCCATTGCGGCTGGAAGTGGAGCCCAAGTTGCAACCGAAATATTAACTGTATGGAATAATGGAAATCACTCCATGATACACGACTCATTATCATTATAATTTTGACAACGCTTTAAGCAACTAAATGTGCATTGATTGAACAGAATTATTGAAATTTAAATTGGATTTAAACGGATAATTTTTTTAAAAATATTGTGAAATATTTTTAAAATGACATATTTTTGCCAATAATTTTAAACGTATGAATTTAAAATTATTTTAAAACCTCCCAAGAACAACCCTAAAAATCGCTATGAAAAAACTTAATGTTAAAAAAAACACCCAGCTGTTGCTGTTCCTTACTGTTGTTTTACTTATTTTTAGTTTAAGCCTATACAACCTAATTTGGATTGTTAAAATCTTTGTTTAATCGTTATATAATCAACTTTGTTTTTCTTTGAGAAATGCTTGAGGGTATTTATATTGACTATATAATTTGTGAAATTTCTTTATTTCTTGAAAATAAAAAGGGTTCCGCACTCGGAACCCTAATATTGTTTTATTATGTAATAAGTGATTTAAAAAATCAATTTATTTGAATTTTTCCTTGACTATTCAACCGTTACAGACTTCGCCAAATTTCTTGGCTGATCCACATTACAACCTCTCATTACAGCGATATAATAAGATAACAATTGCAATGGTATTGTAGATAAAAGCGGTGTAAAAGCTTCTTCAGTTTCAGGAATTTCAATTACATGGTCTGCAATTTCTTTTACTATGGTATCGCCTTTGGTAACAATTGCAATAATTTTACCGTTACGTGCTTTTATTTCCTGAATGTTACTTACCACTTTGTCATAATGACCCTTTTTGGTTGCAATAACAATCACCGGCATATGTTCATCAATAAGCGCGATAGGTCCGTGTTTCATTTCAGCAGCAGGATAACCTTCTGCATGGATGTAAGAAATTTCCTTTAATTTTAAAGCGCCTTCCAGCGCCACAGGGAAATTAAATCCACGTCCTAAATACAAACAATTTGGCGCATCTTTATAAATTGCGGCAATTTTTTCAATTTCTTTATCCATTTTTAAAACCTCTTCCACTTTGGCCGGAATTAAGCTCATTTCCTGGATATAATGGTTATACATGGAATTAGAAAGTTCTCCTTTTAAATTACCCAGTTTTAGTGCAATTAAAGCAAGCACGGTGATTTGTGTGGTAAAAGCTTTTGTTGAAGCTACGCCAATTTCTGGCCCGGCATGCGTGTAAGCACCCGTATCCGTTTCTCTTGCGATGGAAGAACCAACAACATTACAAACACCAAAAACAAAAGCGCCTTTGGATTTTGCCAATTTAACTGCAGCTAACGTATCAGCAGTTTCACC
This sequence comes from Lutibacter sp., assembly GCA_030656195.1. Taxonomy (GTDB): domain Bacteria; phylum Bacteroidota; class Bacteroidia; order Flavobacteriales; family Flavobacteriaceae; genus Lutibacter. Next base: position 30,795 of record JAUSOJ010000226.1, on the reverse strand, counting down.
AGATTGTGAAATTGCGATGACAATATCATCTTTATTGATGATTGGATTCCGGTATCTAAATTCTGAGGCATATTCAACTTCAACAGGAATACGCGCCAAATCTTCAAACAAATATTCAGCGACCAAACCTGCATGCCATGAAGTTCCGCAAGCCACAATTACAATACGGTTTGCATTCAAAAATCTTGAAATGTTATTGTCAACACTTCCCATTTTTATCATACCTGTAGAAGCTAAAAGTCGGCCTCTATAGGCATCAACAATAGATTGAGGCTGTTCGTGTATTTCCTTGAGCATAAAATGATCATACCCGCCTTTTTCAATTTGCTCCAGATTAAGCTTTAATTGTTGAATATCGGGCACAACCTCTGCATTGTCTTGAATTTTTCGGATTCTGATTTCTTCTCCCAATTTAATGATTGCCATTTCTTCATCTTCTAAATAGATGGCATTTCTGGTATACTCTATAAAAGGTGATGCATCTGATGCAACAAAAAATTCCGAATTATTTTCTCCAATTCCAATGGCAATCGGACTTCCTAATTTTGCAACAATAATTTCATTAGGTTTTGAAACATCAAAAACGGCAATTGCATAAGCACCAACTACACTGGTTAATGCCATTTGTACGGCATAACCCAATTTGCAGTTATTTTTTATTTTAACTTCTTCAATTAAATTGATTAAAACTTCGGTGTCGGTGTCGCTTTTAAAAGTATAGCCTCTAGTAATCAGTTCCTTTTTAATGGTGTCATAGTTTTCTATAATTCCATTATGAACAATCACTAAATTTCCTGAATTTGAAAGATGCGGGTGAGAGTTTTCATCGTTCGGTACGCCGTGAGTTGCCCAACGCGTGTGACCCAAGGCCAAATTTCCTTCAATATTTTCTTGTTTCATGATTTTTTTTAAATCAGAAACTTTTCCTTTTGTTTTATAAAGGCTCATTTCATTGCCGTCGACCAATACAACTCCTGCGCTATCATAACCTCTATATTCCAATCGTTGTAACCCGTTAATTACTATTGGGTAAGCTTTTCTAAATCCTAAATATCCAGCAATTCCACACATCTAAATTTTGTTTTTTAGTTATTTATTTTTGTATAAGATATTTCAAGTTTTACTCTTTTATCTCCAAAACTAGGGTTTTGTCCATACAACACAACACCTTTTGGGGTCCAGCTATAATCTCTTACTTTTACATCTGAAATAGCTGAAGGTGTATCTGAAGGGTTATAAACTTTTAACCCTAATGTTTTTTTCTCTAGGTCTGCTGGTGCATTTGCACTTAACAATTTGGATATATAATCGGTAATTTTAAACACATAACGATAAGGTTTTCCATTGGCATCTTTCTCCAATAAGCCTCCAGCAGCAACCAATCCTTCAGTCATTACATCCGTTATCTGCTCATTATCTTCATAATTGTAAATAAATAATTGCTCAGGAACTATGTTGCTTGCCGCATTTTGATCAACGTAAAAAATTAAGCTTGCATCATTGATCAACCAATTATTTTTTTGCAAATCGTTTATATTTTCATTTTTAAACAAATCAATAGTCGCCATTGATCCTGCAGCGCCTTGGACATACAACCTGTCTTCGCCGCTTTGGTGAGGAGCAACATCTCTTTTTAAGACATTTGATTTTATGGCGCCAAACACAAATTCAAAATTGTGTTTGGTTCTAACACCCAATTCGCCGTTAATTTTATTGCCGTTTAAATCTATATTTGCGCCTTCGTCTTCATCTTTTGAATAATAAATAACCATTCGGGCATTCGCCATGGCCAATGAAACTATGTGGGATTTATTGGATGTTATTGCTTCTGCTTCAATATAAAAACCTCTAAAATAACGCTGAAAATTATCGATAGATTGAAACTCGGCTCCGGCGGCATTGTCCACAAAAATTTGCTTAATTAAGCTTTCATTTAAAGGAATTTTAATGCTCGGGCTTTTATCTGTTGCTTTTATGGTATCTTTTTTATAAACAGTTATGCCATTGGGCATATATCTTTTTATGTAAGCCACCGTATCATTTGGATTTACTTTAAAATTTCCTGTATAAAAAGGAGTATCTCCTTTTTGAAATTCCTTGTCCGAATAATAAATGGCAGGCTTTGATGGATCAACAGGATCTAAAGTGTTTAAGAATGTTTTCAATTCGTAAATACCCAATTTAAATTCAACGTTAGCGTCGCCAAATACCGAATCAATAGAAAATTTTGGCTTTCCGTCAGTGTATTTTACCGCTGATCTTGTTGATTGGTATGGAATGAACATTAAAACGGAATCTATCCCGTAATTTGTGCCGTAATTATAAGCAGCGCCGGTTGTTGGCAGTGCCAATTGAGAAACTATGGATGCTTTTAACGTTCCAAATTCATTGTCGGAATAAACACCCAATAAATATTGCGAAACTCCGCTGGCAGGCACTTTGCTGATGTTTTTATTCGCCGCTGTAACATCTGTTATTTGTTTGTCTGTGCTAAAATTATTATTGTCAACAAGGTTAACGCCAATGCTTTCAATTTCCTTTTCGCACGAAATGATAGTAAAAAAAACGATTGAGAATAGCCCTAAGTATTTTAAAGCATTTACAACTTTAATTGCCATATATAAATGTTGGATTTTTTATGATAAAACTTTAGTTAAGTAAAAATTGGTATAGGCACTGTCAAATTCACTGATTGGAAAATAATCCAATACAGGTTTATCGCAAGTTTTTAAATAATCGAGCAAATCACTTGGAAGTTGCTCGCTCGCTTTAATAACCGCGTCTGAATTTTCAATGGCATTAATCAAAATATTTGTGTAAGTTGGATTGGAGATTGATTTAAATTTAGACTCGTTAATATTATCAAACTTGATTTTATCAAAAAACTTGTCATTTAACGTACCTTCAAAACCGGTATTGTATAAGGAAGTCACTATTTTGCTGTTTGAAAATAATGGGTCATCTTTATAATATTCTTTAATGTATAATGGTAAAAGTGAAGCCATCCAGCCATTTACGTGAATAATATCTGGTGACCAATTTAATTTTTTTACGGTTTCAACCACGCCTTTTGCAAAAAATATGGCCCGCTCATCATTGTCATCAAACATGTTATTGTCTTCATCAGAAAACAATGCTTTTCTTTTAAAATACTCATCGTTATCAATAAAATATACCTGCATTCTTTCCTTTGGAATAGAAGCTACTTTAATAATTAAAGGCATATCCATATCATTGATTACCAGGTTCATACCCGATAAACGAATCACTTCGTGGAGCTGATGTCTTCTTTCATTGATCAATCCGAAACGCGGCATAAAAATTCTTGTTTGCCCGCCGTTGCTATGAATCATTTTTGCTGTTTCAAATGAGGTTGTTGACAATTCATTTTCAGGTAAATAGGGAACAACTTCTGAAGAAACAATCAATACTCTCTTATCTTTCATAAAACCAACTCTTATTTTAAATAATATGCAAAATTACGAAAATTAATGTAGAATTTAGCTTGAAAAATGTAAGTTTGCACGCTTTTAACGTTAATTAACAAATACGTTATGTTGATTTTTACCGAAATAAAATCGCTTCAACAAGAAATTAAGTCGCTTAAAAACGGCACTACTATTGGCTTTGTGCCAACTATGGGCGCACTTCATGAAGGGCATTTATCGCTTGTGGAACAAGCAAAAAAAGAGAATAATATTGTGGTTGTGAGCATTTTTGTGAACCCAACACAGTTTGATAATGCCGATGATTTAATAAATTATCCAAAAACGATTGAAAAAGACTTGTCACTTTTAAAATCTTTTAATTGCGACATCGTTTTTACCCCAACTTCCAAAGAAATTTATGCGGATAATATTCAGTCTCAATCTTTTGATTTTGACGGATTGGAATATCAAATGGAAGGAAAGTTCAGGGCCGGCCATTTTAACGGCGTAGGCACTATAGTTAAAAGATTGTTTGATGTTGTGAAACCTCATAAAGCTTATTTTGGGGAAAAGGATTACCAGCAAATCCAAATCATTCGCAAAATGGTGGAAAAAAATAAACTCCCCGTTCAAATTATTTCCTGCCCAATTCACAGAGAAAAAGACGGTTTGGCAATGAGTTCGCGAAATGCCAGACTTACAAAGACGCAAAGGGCTGCTGCACCTTTTATTTATGAAACGCTTAAAAAAGCCAAGATTAAATTTGGCACAAAAAATGCTTCTGAAGTGTTGAAATGGGTTGAAAATGAATTTAAAAATCACCCCGTATTCAACTTAGAATATATTGAAATTGCCGATGAAGAGACGCTTTTGCCTGTTGAAACTAAAAATCCAACAAAGAAATATCGCGCTTTTATAGCCGTTTTTGCTGGAAAAGTTAGGCTAATTGATAATATAAGTCTTTAAATATAACAGATTAACACAAAATCATTAATTTTGCACTATGCAAATACAAGTCGTAAAATCAAAAATTCACAGGGTAAAAGTTACCGGTGCCGATTTAAATTATATTGGCAGCATTACTATTGATGAAGATTTAATGGATGCCGCAAATATTATACAAGGAGAAAAGGTTCATATTGTTAACATTAACAACGGCGAACGCCTTGAAACATACGTTATTCCGGGTCCAAGAAAAAGCGGTGAAATTACCTTAAATGGCCCTGCAGCAAGAAGGGTTGCCAAAGGCGATATTATTATCATTATTTCATACGGCATCATGGATTTTGAAAAAGCAAAATTATTTAAACCAACGTTAATTTTCCCCAACGAAAATGACAATACGTTAACATAAATTGATCAACAGATTAAAAAAAATTAGTTATATCACACTCCCAATAGCCTTGGGAGTTTTTTTAATTTGGTATTCCATCTCAAAATTAGCGCCGGCAGACATTCAATCCATTAAAACATCCTTTCAAACAGCCAATTATTGGTGGGTGGCGTTGTCCATCTTTTTTGGAATTTTAAGTCATTTGTCACGCGCCTATCGCTGGCAATTTTTATTGGAACCTTTGGGCTACAAACCACGGTTTGCAAACAGTGTTATGGCAGTTTTAATAGCCTATTTACTTAATTTGTTCATTCCGCGTTCAGGAGAAATTGCACGTGCGGCTACCATAAAAAAATACGAAAATATTCCTTTTGAAAAAGCCATAGGAACCATTGTGGCAGAGCGCGTTGCCGATGTCATCATGCTGTTTTCAATAACAGGAGTCGCCTTTTTTTTACAAACCGAATTAATGGGCAGCTACCTGTTTAAAGAAGATGAAGAAAGCAGCATTTATCTAAAAATAGCGATTTTGGTGGTGTTCCCGCTTTTAGGAATTGCAACCTATTATTTCTTCAAAAAATCAACACATCCATTTATCGTAAAAATATTTACCTTCATAAAGGGATTGATTGACGGCATAAAAAGCATCATTACCATGAGAAAAAAATGGCCGTTTATTTTTCACACCATTTTTATTTGGCTTATGTATTTGCTTATGTTTTACTCGGTAACTTTTGCCCTGCCCGAAACCACAAACCTCCCATTTGCGGCCATTATTGTGGCTTTTGTAGTGGGCGGTTTTAGTATGGCGCTCACCAATGGCGGCTTGGGAACCTATCCCGTTTTTGTGGCAAGCGCACTTATTTTGTACCATATTGAAGACAATCCCGCACGCGCTTTCGGATGGATTATGTGGACCGCACAAACTTTAATGGTGATTATTTTTGGCGGACTTTCCTTTTTGTTAATTCCTATTTACAATAGATTACGTCACAAATAAATTCATAAAATCAGACTGATATTTTGGGCGTTCCCCGCCAGCCTGCCTGCCGGCAGGCAGGCTGGCGGGTCGGGTTTTTCGTTCCAAACTTTTTTCGCTAAAAAAGCGCAAAAAGGTTTTCACTGCAACCCCTAACGCAAAATGAATTACGCCCTTCGGCTCCGCTCAGGGTGACGGATTTACGATTTTAGAATTTTAAAAGGACGTTTTTTTTTGCGGGCTTTGCGAATTTTCTTTGCGTCCCGATAGCTATCGGGATTGCGGTTAAATGCTAATTTTGTTTGAATTGATTTTTTATAATTTTTTACTTGGTTTTTATTATAAAATACACAAAATGAATTTCGCCCTTCGGCTCCGCTCAGGGTGACGGATTTACGATTTTAGAATTTTTAACTTCTGATATTTAATATTTAATATTGAATATTTAACTTTCAACTTCCAATACTATTTAATAATAAAACAAGGCGTTATTCTTCCTATATTTACCTCTTCAAAAAATATTTAAAATGGCCAAAACCAAAACCTTATTTTTTTGTCAGAATTGCGGCGCCCAATATGCAAAATGGCTCGGACAATGCACGTCATGCAACGAATGGAACACCATCGTTGAAGAAGTGATCCAATCCGAAGAAAAAAGAAACTGGAAACAGTCCACTTCACCAAAAAAAGCCAATAAAGCCTTAAAAATTAACGACATAGCTTTAGACAAAGAAGACCGAATTTCAACCAGAAACAACGAACTCGACAGGGTTTTAGGCGGCGGTTTGGTAAAAGGTTCCATGACATTGTTGGGCGGCGAACCCGGAATTGGAAAATCGACTTTGTTATTGCAAATTGCCTTAACAATCCCTAAAAAAGTACTGTATGTTTCAGGCGAAGAAAGTCAGTCACAAATTAAAATGCGTGCAGAACGCCTTCAAAATTCAAACACCAATTGTTTAATTTTAACCGAAACAAACACCCAAAATATTTTTAGGGCCATAGAAGAAATAAATCCGGAAGTTGTGGTGATAGATTCTATCCAAACACTCTACACAGAATATATTGACGCTTCGCCAGGTTCCATTTCACAAATTAGGGAAACCACCGCCGAGTTGATTAAATTTGCCAAAGAAACCGCCACACCGGTCCTTTTAATTGGACACATTACCAAAGACGGCAATATTGCAGGGCCAAAAGTTTTAGAACATATGGTTGATGTGGTGCTGCAATTTGAAGGCGACAGAAATCACGCTTACCGCATAGTGCGCGCTCAAAAAAACCGATTTGGCTCAACGGCTGAAATCGGTATTTACGAAATGCAATCTTTTGGTTTGCGCGAAGTTGAAAATCCTTCAGAAATATTGATTTCCCAAAAAGAAGAGGACTTGAGCGGAACCGCCATTGCCGCAACTTTAGAAGGAATGCGTCCTTTAATGATCGAAGTTCAAGCTTTGGTAAGCACCGCGGTTTACGGAACGCCGCAACGCTCGGCAACGGGCTACGACACCAAACGACTGAACATGCTTTTGGCGGTCTTGGAAAAACGCGCCGGATTTAGATTGGGCGCAAAAGATGTGTTCTTGAATATTGCGGGAGGCATAAAAGTGGATGATCCTGCCATTGATTTGGCGGTGATTTGCGCTATTTTATCCTCCAATGAAGACGCGCCAATTGCGCAAGATTTTTGTTTTGCCGCCGAAATTGGCTTGACCGGTGAAATTCGTCCCGTGAATCGGGTGGATCAACGCATTATGGAAGCAGAAAAATTGGGGTTTCACAAAATATTCATTTCAAAATTCAATAAAATTAGCAGCACCAGCCATAAAATCAAAGTGGTGAAAGTCACAAAAGTGGAAGATGTTTTCGCGAATTTATTTTCATAAAAAAAACCGAGTTAAAGCTCGGTTTTTTTATGTTATTTATCGCAAGGCTGCCTTTTATTGACTTCAATAATGTATTTTTCCAAGGCCATCGTCATAGAAGGCGATTCGGGTGTTGGTGCCTGTATATTGCATTTTAATCCGGCATCGGTAGCTGCTTTTATGGTTGAATTGCCAAATGCCGCAATACGTGTTTCTTTTTGCTGAAAATCAGGGAAATTTTGAAATAAGGATTCAATTCCTGATGGACTAAAGAACACTAAAACATCATAAAACACATTCTCTAAATCCGTTAAATCGCTTATAAGTGTTTTATAAAAAATTCCTCGATCCCAATTTACGCCCAATTCATTTAAGGTTTCAGGAACCAATTCTTTTAATTTATCTGATGAAGGCAACAAGTACTTTTCATCTTTGTATTTTTTAATGATTTTTGCCAAATCGGCAAAGGTGCGTTCGCCCACATAAATTTTGCGTTTGCGATACACTACATATTTTTGTAAATAATACGCAACCGCTTCAGACTCACAAAAATATTTCATATCATCGGGAACTGTAAAACGCATTTCTTCAGCAATTCTAAAAAAGTGATCAACTGCATTTCTGCTGGTTAAGATAATTGCAGTATAATTTTTTAAATCAATTTTTTGGGCTCTCACCTCTTTCGCGGAAGCACCCTCTACATGAATGAACGGCCTGAAGTCAATTTTAACTTTTTGTTTTTCAGACAATTCTAAATATGGGGAGTTCTCTGTTTTTGGGGTTGGTTGGGAAACTAAAATTGTTTTCACTTTCATAAACGTCAATTTTTTGTTTTAAATTGTTAATTTCAAAATAATTGCCAGAGGTGCTATTTCCAGTGCGCAAAGGTACAAAATAAAATAAAACAAGTTGTTAACTATGAGCTTTTTATTATTTACAAGCACTAAAACATACCGTAAAATTAGCAAAATGACCAACACAAAAAATGTGATTTTAAAAAAAAACTCCTTGTAAATATTGGCATAAGCACTAAGCATTATTAAAGGCAATACCCACAATATAAGGTTGTTAAAATAGCTTACCTTGTCGTAAACAATTCTACTGTATTTGCTTTTTATATTGAAAATTTCGGCTAAAAACAGTCCAATTAAATACCGCAAACAAAAATACACTCCCACACCTGCAACCAACAATAAATAACCATTAAGTGCGTTTAGCTTGGCAGAAAACTGACACAAATTATTCGCAAAATATAATATTAGCGCCAGCACAAGAATTTGCACCATAAACAGCAAAAATTGAAATAAATTGATGATGTCATTCTTTTCTTTACTGAAATAAATAAAAAGGTATTTTTTGGCGAAAAACAAAGAGGCCGTATGCAGCAACCGGTCTTTATACAAAGCTTTTGCCAAAGTTAAAAAAATAAGAATCGCTAAAAAAACAAGTGAAACCCAATGATGATTTTGGTGTATTATTTCTTTCGCCTCAAACATGAAGTATGTTATTATTTTAACGCAAAATTAGTGATAATTTGTTTTACCTTTGCCCCGTAATTTTAATTTATGTCGAATACCCTAGTAATTATTCCAACTTATAATGAAAAAGAAAATATTGAGTCCATCATCAGGGCTGTATTTTCTCAGGAAAAGCAATTCGATATATTGGTTGTTGACGACAGTTCCCCAGATGGAACAGGAGATATTGTCACCATTTTACAACAAGAATTTTCGAATTTATTTTTAGAAGTCAGGAAAGAGAAAAACGGTTTGGGAACTGCCTATATTCACGGATTTAAGTGGGCGATTTCTAAAAATTACGACTATATCATTGAGATGGATGCCGATTTTTCGCACAATCCCAACGATTTAATTCAATTATATAACGCCTGTGCCAATGATGGCGCCGATTTTTCAATAGGATCAAGGTATTTAAACAATAAGATTAACGTGATTAACTGGGATTTTAAACGTTTGTTTTTATCCTATTTTGCCTCTAAATATGTAAGATTCATTACGCAAATTCCTATATATGATACCACCGCGGGGTTTGTTTGCTATAAACGCAAAGTTTTGGAAAATATAGATTTGGACAAAATAAAATTTGTGGGTTATGCGTTTCAGATTGAAATGAAATTTAAGGCTTGGAAGAAAAAATTTGTACATAAAGAAGTTTCCATTATTTTTACCGACCGAAAAAAAGGCACCTCAAAAATGAGCAGTTCCATCATTTCAGAAGCTGTATTTGGGGTCATAAAAATGCGATTGGAAAACTTGCCAAAATAAAAGAAAGAGACTATGAGTTTAGTGCTTATTAAAAATGCCCGTATAGTAAACGAAGGAAAAATATTTGATGGCGACGTGCTGATAGATGGAGAATTTATTGTGGACATTGACACCTCAATCAGTTCAAAATCGGCCGACACCACCATTATTGACGCTGAAGGAAAATATTTAATTCCCGGACTGATAGATGATCAGGTTCATTTTCGTGAGCCAGGATTAACACATAAAGCAACCATTGAATCGGAAAGTAAAGCCGCCATTGCAGGTGGGATTACTTCATTTATAGAAATGCCAAATACCGTTCCGCAAGCTACTACGCAGGAACTGTTGGAAGAAAAATTTGAAATTGCTGCCAAAACATCGTATGCCAACTATTCATTTATGTTTGGCGGCACCAATGACAATTTAGAAGAATTGCTAAAAACAAATCCGGCAAATGTTGCAGGCATTAAATTGTTTTTAGGTTCTTCAACTGGAAATATGCTGGTTGATGACGAAAAAGTGTTGGAAAAAATATTTTCGTCCACAAAAATGCTCATTGCTGTTCACTGTGAAGATGAAGCGACCATTAAAAAAAATCTGGAAACCTATTTGAAAGAATACGGTGATGATATTCCCGTGAAATTTCACGCAAAAATAAGAAGTGAAGAAGCTTGTTACATCTCCTCTTCCAAAGCCATTAAACTGGCCAAAAAAACAGGGGCGCGTTTGCATGTTTTTCATCTGTCTACCGCAAAGGAAACAGAACTTTTTTCAAATAAAGGTCCGTTAGAAAAAAAGCAAATTACTGCCGAAGTTTGTGTACATCATTTATATTTTGATGAAAGTGATTATGAAAGTAAGGGGAATTTTATAAAATGGAATCCTGCCATAAAAACTGCCCATGACAAAGAGGGTTTGTTAAAAGCATTGCTCGACGACAGAATTGACGTGATTGCCACAGACCACGCGCCGCACACCAAAGAAGAAAAAGAACAGGTGTATACTAAAGCGCCAAGCGGTGGCCCCATGGTGCAACACGCGTTGCCCGCCATGTTAAAAATGTTTCAACAGGAAAAAATATCCATCGAAAAAATAATTGAAAAAATGTGCCACAATCCGGCTAAAATTTTCAAAATCGAAAAAAGAGGATTTATCAAAAAAGGATTTTACGCAGATTTGGTGTTGGTTGATATTTCATCGCCGTGGACGGTTACCAAAGACAATATTTTGTATAAATGCGGCTGGTCTCCTTTTGAAGGAACCACCTTTTACTCAAAAATTACCCATACATTTGTAAATGGCCATTTGGTATATGCCAACGGTAAATTTAATGGCGACAGCAAAAAGGGTAAAAGATTATTGTTTAACAGATAGGGAAGACCGATCCCGATAGCTATCGGGACCGAAGACGGAAGACCGTACTGATCCAAGACTGCAAGACAAAAACCTGAAAGTTCAAAAGCAAATGAAAAAAATTAGTTTTATTTTTTTATTAAGTGTTTTTTTTATGGCTTGCACCAGCAATACCATTATTAAAAAGCCCGATAATTTGATTCCAAAAAATCAAATGGAGGATTTGATTACGGATATGCTTATTGCTGCAGGCGCAGAAAATATCAAAAACATCAATCTTGAGCGTAACGTAAATTATTTCCCTTTGATTTTTGAAAAATACGGAATCGACAGCACGCGTTTTAAAGAAAGCAATTATTACTACACTTCTCAAATTGATGACTACGAGAAAATTCTGAGAAAAGTTGACGTACGCCTTAAGGCTTTGAAAGAGAAACTTGACAATGAAATTAAATTAGAGGATTCTCTTAAAATTGATTCTATGAAAAATATTCGGGAAAATTTTAAGAAAGTTCCTAAAAATCAACTAAAAACGGATTCCTTAAAAAGTATTTCTATAAAATAAATGCTTATCGTTTTTCCTTTTTATAAAGCTCACAAACATTTTTTATCGTTTCAGAAATAGATTCAAAATTAAAATTTAATTCCGTTTTTATTTTTTCTGAAGAATAATAACGTTTTTCGTGGATAGATTTTGCGGCTTGCTTGGTAAGCGCTGCAGGAATGTTGGTGAAAACGGACTTCAATTTTTCCAGTCGCCAGCCAATGGCACTCATTAATTTTGTGACTTTTATGGAAGGCGGATTTTTTCCAAGATTTTCAGCTATCTGATTAAAAATATTTTTAAAACTGCTGTTTTCAGCCACCAAAATATAGCGTTCGTTTACAATGTCGCTTTTCATAAGCAATAACATCGCATTTACCACATCATTTACAGAAACAAATCCGGTAACGCCATCCGTATAAAAATTAAATCCCTTGTCAATTTTTGAAAATATTGCGCCCGATCCCTGATGCCAATAACCACCCCCCAAAATAACGCCCGGATTCACAATTACAACCGGAACGCCTTCTTGTGAGGCGCGCCAAACTTCCATTTCTGAAGCATATTTTGTCATTGCGTATCCATAGCTTACTTTCTCCATATTCCATTCATCGGTTTCATCCATCATTTGGCTGGTGACCGATTTTTCAATGGTGGCAATAGAACTTACAAAACATAATTTTTTAACCTTATTTGCAATACAAAAATTAACAATATTTGAAGTGCCATCAATATTAATTTCGTCCATTTCCTTGTAATCTTTCGAATTAAAGGAAACCAAGGCTGCAGCATGGTAAACTTCCGTTACATTTTTAAAGGCTTCTTCCAGCGAAATAATATCGGTAATATCAGCTTCAACCCAAGCAATTTTTTGGAAAAGCGCCTCATAATCTGAAGAAAAATAACGGAATACATTTTTTACGGCGATTAAATCGCTGTTTTCCCTATGAATCGCCCTTATCGCAGCATTTTCCAATGAAAGCTGATACAACAAATGCGAACCCACCAAACCTGTTCCTCCGGTTACTAAAATCATACAACGAAAGTATAAAAAATGTTTGTTTTTAACACGCAAAACATCGTTTTAAAAAACCAATCGCTAAAAGCCTTAACTAACAAGTAAAATTTTATCTTTGCTGAAATTTAAAAATTTGATGATGAATTTTGTTGAAGAACTGCGTTGGAGAGGCATGTTACACGATATGATGCCCGAAACTGAAGAATATTTACTGAAAAATAAAACAACCGGATATATTGGATTTGATCCAACAGCCGATTCGCTGCATATTGGAAGTTTGGTGCCGATTATTTTGTTAATGCATTTTCAACAAGCGGGACATAACCCAATCGCTTTGGTTGGAGGCGCCACAGGAATGGTGGGCGATCCTTCGGGAAAATCGGAAGAACGTAATTTGCTGGATGAAGAAACTTTGGCCAAAAATGTGGCCGGCGTAAAAGGACAGCTGGCCCGTTTTTTAAATTTCGACAGCACTTCTGAAAATGCCGCGCAATTGGTGAACAATTACGATTGGATGAAAGAAATTTCATTGATTGAATTTGTGCGCGACATTGGCAAACACATTACCGTAAATTATATGATGGCGAAAGATTCGGTAAAAAAACGCCTGGATTCCGATTCGCAAACAGGAATGAGTTTTACGGAATTCACTTACCAACTGTTTCAAGGCTACGATTTTTACCATTTATACAAAGAAAAAGACTGCAAACTTCAAATGGGCGGCTCCGACCAATGGGGAAATATTACCACTGGAACAGAATTAATCAGAAGAAAAGCGCAAGGAAAAGCGTATGCGTTAACCTGTAAATTAATCACAAAGGCCGACGGCACAAAATTCGGAAAAACGGCCGGCGGAAACGTTTGGTTGGATGCCAACAGAACATCGCCTTACAAATATTACCAATATTGGCTAAACTGCTCTGATGAAGATGCCGAAAACTACATTAAAATTTTCACTTTTTTAGACAAACAAACCATTGAAACTTTAATTGCCGAGCACAAAGAAACACCTCATTTACGCATTCTTCAAAAGAAAATTGGCGAAGAAGTCACCATTATGACACACGGAAATGAAGCTTATGAAAATGCCATTAAAGCTTCCAATATTTTGTTTGGAAACTCAACCGCCGATGATTTAAAAACGTTGGATGAACAAACATTTTTAGATGTTTTTGAAGGCGTTCCGCAAGCGGAAATTGAACGATCAGCAATCGAAACAAGTTTAGGTATTGTGGCCGCTTTTGCCGAATATGGTTTTCTGAAATCGAATGGCGAAGTGCGCAGGGCTTTAAGTGAAAATTCAATATCTGTTAACAAAGAAAAGGTAACCGAAGATTTTGTGATTACCAAAAATGATTTAATTGCCGATAAATTTGTGTTGTTGCAACGCGGTAAAAAAAGCTATTTTTTGTTGAAAGTGGTGTAAATCAATTTTAACAAATATTGAAATAATTTAGAACGACTCCTGAAAATGGAGTCGTTTTTTAGGTCATCACCATTAAATTACAGCCTCTGATATCCGAATTGTCGAATCTGCCGATCACTTCAAAGGTGTCATTGGGATACGTTTTTCCCAAATCCTGCGTGGCAATAAAAGAGCAGGAGTTAATATTTGCAAAATCTATCACGTTGATGCCTCCCGATTTTCCTTCGGGTAAAACAGTTAGCGCATCTTCCGTATCTCGCGTTAGTATTTTCATCCAGGGCGGGCATTCGAAAATTCCGTTTCCTTTGGAATAGGCCTGACTCAACAACTCGGTCATCCCATATTCCGAATGTATGTTTTCAACGCCAAAACCTTCTCGTAAAATTTGATGCAATTCCTCCCTGATCAGTTCTTTTCTTCTTCCCTTCATACCGCCGGTTTCCATCACAATGGTATTTTTAAGCTTAAATTTGTGCTTTTCAACCAAATCCAGTAATGCAAAAGAAACCCCAATTAACAGCACCTTTTCATTATTTTTATCCAATTCCTCTAAATTTTGGGCCAATTCTTCCAAGTTGTTTAAATAAAATCCGCTTTTTTTATTTTTGGATTTTTGGATAAAATCATTTGCCATATAAATCAATGAAGAACCTTCGCGCTCCAAATAAGAAGGCAATAAGGCCAAAACGGTATAGTCTTCAACAGCCCCATAAAAATGTTCAAATCCCTTGGTAAAGCTTTCTTCGTAAACAGACAAATCGGTCACAAAATGCTTGCTTTGCTCATTTCCTGTGGTTCCGCTGCTTAAAAATGTGCGTTGTATGGTTTCATCAGAAGAAACAACTTTATGCGATTTAAAAAATTGAATGGGTAAAAAAGGGATTTCCTCAATTTTTTTAATGCTATGAATACCAATCTTTAAATGGCCTAAAAACGCCTTATAAACCAAATTGTTTTCAGCCTGAAATTGGAATATCTCAAGCGCCATTTTTTCGAATTCATTGCCAGGATGAAGGTTGAAAATGTTAATTTTTTTCATAAAAATTCGGAAACCCCACAAAAGTAATGTAAATTTACGCAACCTATTATCTTTTTAGGTATCTTATTAACAATTAAAATGCTCGTATTTGGGTTTAGATGAACTCATAAAACAGTGTGCTAATAACGATCACAAGGCACAGAAGGAAATTTATCAGCTTTTTGCAGGTAAGTTATTTTCAATATGCCTTAAGTACTCTAAAAACAAACAAGAGGCTCAAGACAATTTTCAGGATGGCTTTATCGTCATTTTTGACAAAATTGGGCAGTTTAATTTTAAAGGTTCGTTTGAAGGCTGGTTAAAGCGGGTAATGATTAACACAGTTTTATTAAAGTACAGAAAAAAAAATGTGTTAAATATTGTGACGGAAGATATTCCTGATGAGGTGGTTGTTGACGTTGATGATGATGAAATTTCTTTAGATTTTTTGCTAAATCTAATCAATGAATTGCCCGACAGGTATCGACTGGTTTTTAACCTTTATGCTTTAGATGGTTATTCACATAAAGAGATTTCAGAAATGATGCAAATTGCAGAAGGCACCTCAAAATCAAATTTAGCCCGTGCAAGAGCCATTTTAAAATTGAAAATTGAAACACATCAAAAAGCACAACAATCGATTTAAGTTAAAAGATACTAGTGAAAAATTTAAAAAATATTGACCGATTATTCCATGAGAATTTAAAAGACTTTGAGGTTTCCCCACCTAGTGAAGCTTGGGATGCTATTGAAAATAGGTTAATTCCCCGATCTAATAAAAGAGCACTTCCATTTTGGCTAAAACTTTCCAGTATTGCAGCAGTATTTGTCCTGTTTTTTAGTTTAGGCACTATTTATTTTTTACCAAAAAATAATTTCTCTAAAAATTTCTTTCATAAAAAAAACACCAACAAAGAAATTTCAAACAAAAAAGATTCAGCAACTACAATTACTGTTGAAGAAAAATTAAAGGAAATGCAAAAAGTGGTTTCGGCCTTAAGTAAAGAACTGGCTGAAATAGAATATAGCACTCAATTTGCGGTAAAGGCCGAGGAAAAAACAACAGAACAAACTGCTTTTTCACAAAAATCAGAAAACAACTTCTTATTTAAAGACGCCAAAAACTTGCCGTTGTCTAAATTCTCCGACAAAGAAGTTACAAAAAGAGAAATCGCAGAAAGTAAATTTACGGTGGCCACCATTTTCGCCCCTATTTATTTTAGTTCGTTTGGCGATGGCTCCGGAATTGACGCACAGTTTAAAGACAATCCTTCTTCCGGAAATTCATCTTTTTCATACGGCGTAAAAGTGGCCTATCAGCTTACAAACAAATTTAGCCTGCAATCGGGCGTTAACCTTATCAATTTAGGGTTAACAACCAATAACATTTACGTCACACCAGGCGTTGCCATTGTAAGTTTTTCAAATTTATCGGCAAACCCTTTAATGGCAAGAAGTGCAGAAATTACAAAACTTAAAGATAAGAACATAAATGCTGACAATGATTCAGGTGGAAGTTTGAATCAGGTTTTTGGCTATGTGGAAATTCCTGTTGAGGTAAAATACAGTGTTGCAGACGGGAAATTCGGTATCAATTTGGTGGGCGGTTTTAGCACGTTGCTTTTAAACAAGGATGAAGTTTTTGTGGAAACCAACAGTTTTTCTCAAAGTTTGGGCTCATCAAACAACTTAAGATCCGTAAATTTTAGCGGAAACATTGGATTGGATATCGATTATTCGCTTTACAAAAATTTATTTATCAACGTTTCCCCAATGTTCAAAATGCAAACAAACACCTTTTCTAAAAACTCCGGCAGCATTCAGCCTTACTATTTAGGAGTTTATACAGGTTTAAATTATAAGTTTTAGTTGGTTTATTTATTTGGTTGGTTACCAAATATTGAATGAAGAAAGCCGTTTCAAATTTTGAAGCGGCTTTTCTTTTTGCAATATATTTTGGGCGTTCCCCGCCAGCTGGCGGGTCAGGCTTTCGCTACTCGCATTTTTTAGCGGTGAAAAAACCGCAAAAAAAAAGTGCTCAAACAATTAGTTTATCCTGAGCGCAGCCGAAGGGCTCTATCCTTAACGCACTATGAATTAATCATGAATAATTTAGAATGAATTCAAATATTGGGCGGTATTATTCGTATTTTTACATCATCTAAAATCAAAAAGAAATTCTTCTTATGGAAATTACAGCAATAGAAAAAACAATACAACAAGCTTTAGAAAAACTAGGCGTTAAAACAATAAATAACGGCACTTCAACAGGATCAAATTTCTTTGGCGTTGGTGAAATTATGGAATCCTATTCTCCTGTAAACGGCAAATTGATTGGAAAAGTCAGCGCAACCGCCAAAGATGATTTTGAAAAAGTGATAGAAACTGCACAAACCGCTTTTTCCACCTGGAGAATTGTTCCTGCACCGCAACGAGGCGAAATGGTTCGTCAGTTTGGCGAAAAATTGCGCGAATTAAAACAACCACTGGGCGAATTGGTTTCTTATGAAATGGGCAAATCATTGCAAGAAGGTTTGGGCGAAGTTCAGGAAATGATAGACATTTGCGACTTTGCTGTTGGATTGTCCAGACAATTGCACGGATTTACCATGCATTCCGAACGTCCGGGACACAGAATGTACGACCAATATCATCCGTTGGGCATTGTGGGCATTATTTCTGCATTTAACTTTCCTGTGGCAGTTTGGGCCTGGAATACAGCATTGGCTTGGATTGCCGGTGATGTTTGCGTTTGGAAAGCGTCAGAAAAAGCACCTTTATGCAGTATTGCCTGCCAAAATATCATTGCAAGCGTTTTAAAAGAAAATAACCTGCCCGAAGGCATTTCCTGCATCATCAATGGCGATTACAAAGTTGGCGAATATATGACCAACGACAAACGCATCTCCTTAATTTCAGCAACCGGATCCATCAGAATGGGTAAAATTGTGGCAAAAACTGTTGCAGAACGTTTGGGAAGATCATTGTTGGAATTGGGCGGCAACAACGCCATTATTATCACACCAAGCGCAGATATTAAAATGACCATTATTGGCGCCGTATTCGGTGCTGTGGGAACTGCCGGACAACGTTGCACATCAACCCGCAGGTTAATTATCCACGAATCTATGTATGAACAGGTAAAAGATGCATTGGTGAAAGCCTACAAACAATTGCGCATTGGAAATCCGCTGGACGAAAACAACCACGTTGGACCGTTAATCGACAAAGCTGCCGTTAAAATGTATCAAAATGCGTTGGCAGAAGCCGTTAAAGAAGGCGGAAAAATTTTGGTTGAAGGCTGCGTTTTAAGCGGAAAAGGTTACGAAAGCGGCTGTTATGTAAAACCTGCAATTGTAGAGGCTGAAAACCACTTTGAAATTGTGCAACACGAAACATTCGCGCCAATTTTATACTTGATAAAATATTCTGGTGAACTTAAAAATGCCATTGCATTGCAAAATGGCGTTGTGCAAGGACTATCTTCTGCAATAATGACCAACAATTTACGTGAAGCCGAACTGTTTTTATCTGTTCAAGGTTCCGATTGCGGAATTGCTAATGTTAATATTGGCACTTCAGGAGCCGAAATTGGCGGTGCTTTTGGTGGTGAAAAAGAAACTGGCGGCGGCAGAGAATCGGGTTCCGATGCCTGGAAAGTTTATATGAGACGCCAAACAAATACCATAAATTATACCACCGAATTGCCTTTGGCGCAAGGCATAAAATTTGATTTGGACTAGTTTCAGATATCTAAACCAATTAGAATTAAAAAAGTTCCAAAAACCAAACAATTGGTCTTTGGAACTTTTTTATTTTACTTATTTATTTTCAAATGTCTCTAAAATAAATATAATATGCCCACACCCAACATTTGCTTTAATTGAATTTTAGGCCCAACAGGAACCAATATTCCATCGTTATTTAGGTCTTTTTTATTTTTCACGTCATCATCATATAAAAAATGGGAACCTACATTTGCGGTTATATGCTTGTTAATGGTCATATCAAAATTCACTTCCCAGTTTACATCAACGTTGCCATATTTGTTTAAATAATCAGAATACAAAATCAATTTATTGCTCATTTTTATATTTTCCATCACCATTGTTTTCCATTCGCTGGAAACATACGTTCCTACTTCAACTTTTAAATTTTCGCCTGGGGTCAGTATATTTCCGGCTTCATCATATTCGGCACGAGCGACACCAAAAGCACCTTCATTTGCCAAAACCTGGTTGTAAACAAAAGTCATTTTGTTGGTGAGTGGCGAAAGATATACTTTTAGTTCGTTTTCCTTTGAAAAATATTCAGACCCAACGCCTAAAAAATTGTATGCAGGAGAGAAGAATTTTGAAATGGGTTTGTCCTTATTCGGGTATTTATAACCGTTAGCAAATTGTGTTTTAAAATTGAATTTTGCAGAAGTGTACCACTTTGATGTAATGTCATTTCTGTAACCAAAAGTTGAATTTAGTTCAACCAGATCTTCGGTTTTTCGCAATTCTCGACTGGCTTCTTTATTTAAACCAAAGTTGGTTTTCAATTCATTTTCCCAAACTTTATGATTGTTTTTATAATCTCTTTTTATGTTTATTTTCGCAATGCCGGAAATTGAATTGTTGCCGCCTGCACTCCAGTTAACAAAGGAATTTTGGGTAAAAATCAACCTGAACTTATTGGTTTCTTCCCAATGGGTCACCGGCGGTGAATCAATGGCTAAAGTATCTTTTGAAATTGAAGCGGTCGTTTTGAAAGTGTAAAGAATTGTAAAAATAAGGAAGAGTTTTAATCGCATTTTGTAATCATATTAGGGGCTGGAAAATATTTCCGCAAAGAAACATAAAATATTTTTTTTATTAAAGTTTCAACAGGAATTCCGCTATTTTTTCTTTAGATAAATGAATGCTCTCAAACAATTCATCCACTTTTCCGTGTTCCACAAAATGATCTGGAATCCCTAAATGTTTAACGGTTTTGTTTGTGTAATTATTGTTTGAAGCGAATTCTAAAATGGCACTTCCAAATCCGCCCATAATGGCGCCGTCTTCAATAGTGACAATAGTTTCAAATTTTTTGAATACTTTGTGAAGCATTTTTTCATCCAAAGGTTTTACAAAACGCATCGCATAATGGGCAACTTTGTTTTTAGGCAAATCAGCCTGAAGTTCAATCAATTTATTTCCGATGGTGCCAATGCTTAACACCGCAATTTCAGAACCTTCTGAGATACAAACACCTTTTCCTATTTCAATTTTGCTAAAAGGAAGTTTCCAATCAATCAGCGTTCCTTGTCCGCGAGGATAACGAATCGCCAATGGAAAATCGATTCCCATTTGCGCGGTAAACATCATGTTGCGCAATTCAAGTTCATTTAAAGGCGCAAAAATCACTAAGTTTGGAATACAACGCAAATAAGCAATGTCGAAAGCTCCGTGGTGCGTTGCGCCGTCTTCGCCCACAATTCCGGCTCGGTCTATACAAAAAATGACAGGCAATTTTTGGATGGCCACATCATGGATAATTTGGTCATAGGCACGTTGCAAAAATGTGGAATAAATGGCGCAAAAAGGAATCAGTCCCTGCGTGGCCATTCCGGCAGCCAAAGTTACCGCATGCTGTTCGGCAATGCCAACATCAAAAGCCCTTTCGGGCATTTCGTCAATCATTAATTTTAGCGAGCTTCCTGTTGGCATTGCAGGCGTAATACCAACAATTTTCGGATTGCTTTTTGCCAATTCCACAATGGTTTCCCCAAAAACATCCTGGTATTTAGGAGGCTGCGGCACATTGTTTTTAGCCGGCAACTCACCTGTTATTTTATCGAATTTTCCTGGAGCGTGGTACGTTATCTGGTCATTTTCCGCTTGCTGCAGCCCTTTTCCCTTGGTGGTGATAATATGTAAGAATTTAGGGCCTTTAATCGATTTTAAACGTTCCAGTTCGGTGATAATGTCGTTGATATTGTGCCCGTCAATTGGTCCGGAATAATTGAAATTTAACGCTTCAATAATGTTATTTTTTCGAACTTTTTTACCCGCTTTCACATCGGTAAAATACTTTTTCAATGCCCCAACGCTTGGGTCAATTCCCATGGCGTTGTCGTTTAAAATAATCAGCAAATTGGCATCGGTAACGCCGGCGTGGTTCAATCCTTCAAAAGCCATTCCGCTGGCAATGGAAGCATCGCCAATAACGGCAATGTGGTGTTTTTGAAAATCACCTTTCAATTTTGAGGCAAGCGCCATTCCCAAAGCTGCAGAAATCGAGGTTGAAGAATGTCCGGTTCCAAAAGCGTCGTAAATGCTTTCGCTTCGTTTTGGAAAACCCGAAATTCCGCCCAATTGTCTATTTGTTTGAAAATTTTCCCTTCGTCCTGTTAATATTTTATGTCCGTATGCCTGATGCCCAACATCCCAAATCAACAAATCGTTTGGCGTATCAAACACATAATGCAAAGCAATGGTCAATTCAACCACGCCCAAACTGGCACCCAAATGTCCTTCTTTGGCGGCAACAATGTCAATAATGAATTCGCGCAGCTCTTTGGCAACCGTTTCCAATTGATTTTTAGCCAGCTTTCGCAGGTCTTTCGGGTCGTTAATATGTGCCAATAAATTTGTTTTCACCAATACAAAACTACGCTATTTAAATTATTCAATGAATGAACCCATACTGACTTTTTCTAATTGGCTAAAAAAATCAAGATGAGTTCAGTTAAAAATAATTACTTTTGATGGATGATGGATCCATTTGACGATACTTATTTTATGAAACGCGCTTTGCAGGAAGCGGAAATGGCTTTGGACAAAAATGAAGTTCCCATTGGTGCTGTCATTGTGATGAACAACCAAATTATTGCCCGAGCCCATAATTTAACCGAAACTTTGAACGATGTAACCGCACACGCCGAAATGCAGGCTTTTACGGCCGCGGCCGATTTTTTAGGCGGAAAATACTTAAAAGAGTGTACGTTGTATGTGACTTTAGAACCTTGCCAAATGTGCGCAGGTGCTAGTTATTGGACGCAAATTGGCCGAATTGTATATGGCGCATCGGAAGAAAAAAGAGGATTTTTGGTGATGAATACCACGTTACACCCTAAAACAGTGGTTGTTGGCGGTGTTTTAGAAGACGAATGCAGCAAACTTTTAAAGCGATTTTTTATTGAAAAACGCAATTTGAACTAATTACTATAAATTTTTATCGCTTTTGCTTCGCTCCTCAAGGTCTTTTCTGAATTTATCGAAAGTGAAATCGGCCATGTTTTTGTTTTTATACCGATGGTAAATAAACAAAGGCATCAAAATGAAAGCCACTAGCAAAACGCCCAGTCCAATCACAATTTCCCCGTTGGCATCGCCCGAATTTTTTAGGTAAAAACCGGTGACCAACATTCCTATAGTAAGGATCAAAACAAAAATAATCACATATTTCATCTGTTATATTTTATTTTTTATTGGTACAGATGCTGTTCGCCATTAATCATTATACTGTGCATCAAAATTTGTTATGGCTCGTTTCATCTTTTTCTATTGAAAATTATTGTGTGTAAAACTACAAAAAACCTTACATTTAAATAAACTTTAAACCGTAAAAATGAATCGCTTATTCATCCTGATTTTACTATTGTCCGTATCTTGCAGTAAGCATCAACCAGAACAAAAAGTGGAAATACAAAAAAACAAAAAAGTGGTGATTGCGCACAGAGGCGCTTCGGGATATTTGCCCGAACATACCTTGCCGGCAAAAGCAATGGCTTATGCCATGGGCGCCGATTATTTGGAGCAGGATGTGGTGTTGAGCAAAGATGATGTTCCTGTGGTGATTCACGACATTCATTTGGAAACCGTGACAGATGTTGCCAAAAAATTTCCGAAGAAAAAAAGAAAGGACGGAAAATATTATGTGATCGATTTTACTTTTGAAGAACTGAAACAATTAAATGTTTCGGAGAGATTTGATCCCGCAACCGGCAAAGCTGTTTTTCCAAACCGGTTTCCCGTATTTACTTCAACCTTTAAATTGCATTCTTTGCAGGACGAAATTGAATTTATTCAAGGATTGAACAAAAGCACCGGAAAAAATATGGGCATTTATCCGGAAATTAAAGATCCTGCATTCCATCGCAAAGAAGGAAAGGATATTTCTAAAATTGTGCTGAAAGTTTTGAATGATTATGGCTATAAAACCAAAAAAGACAACTGTATATTACAATGTTTTGATGCCAAAGAGTTAAAAAGAATAAGAAATGAATATAAGAGTGAACTTTTTTTGGTGCAATTGACGGAATTTAAAACGGATGAAAAATTGGAAGAAATTGTCACTTATGCTGATGGCATCGGGCCTTGGTATTATCAAATTATTGATGGAAAAGACAAAAACGGGAAATGGAAAATCACCAATTTAGTTGCCAACGCTCACAAACTTAATTTAATAGTTCACGCCTATACTTTCAGGGCCGATCAATTGGGCGATTTTAATTCGTTTGAAGAATTGTTGCAAGTTGCTTTATATGAAGCAAATGTTGATGGCGTTTTTACCGATTTTCCTGATAAAGCGATAGGGTTTATTGATAAAAAGCAATAAAGTATGCGATGACAATATTTTATCAAATCACAAATTGAAATTCTATTTGCGTTAGGGGTTGAAGTGAAAATCCTTTTTTGATTCGCCAAAGGGCGAAGTAAAAAAGATTGAAACGAAAAACCCGACCCGCCAGTTGGCGGGGAACGCCCACCGAATAGGCAGGCAGGCCCAAAATGTTATTTTCTTATTATAAGCTAAAACTAAGCAGTTACATCAATCAATTTTCTTCGATAGGCGGTAAGCAATCGCGATTTGGATATAAATCCGAAGTATTTGCCGTCTTTAAACACCACCAAATTCCAGGCGCCGCACCTTTTAAACTTATTTAAAATATCTTCTGCTGAATCTTTTTCGTAATAAATAATATCGGAACCGGCGTGCATTAAACTTTCGACTTTTACCGTATCGTATAAATCCTTATCAAACATAATGCTTCTGATATCGTTGATGGTCAATATTCCCAAATAATCATTTTCTTCATTTACGACAGGAAAATGGTTTCGGGACGATTTTGCAATGGCATTATTTACCACGTCACCCAAGGTCATTTCGGGATGAAGCAGCACAAAATCCTTTTCAATCAATTTATCCAAATCGAGCATCATGAGCACGTTTTTATCTTTGTCGTGGGTAATGAGTTGCCCTTTTTTCGCCAATTCGGAAGCATAAATATTATAAGGCACAAATTTTTGGGTGATGACAAAAGAAATCAGCGCCACAATCATTAATGGCACAAAAAGCTCATAACCGCCGGTAATTTCAGCAATCAGAAATATCGCTGTTAAAGGCGCCTGTAAAATACCCGCCATTAAGCCGGCCATACCAACCATCGCAAAATTGGTTAAAGAAAGCTGGTGACTGAACATTTTACTGGCGTTCACCATCATAGCAAAAACATAACCCGTTACGCTTCCCGTAAATAAAGTTGGCGCAAAAATACCGCCGACACCACCAGCGCCAAAAGTGAGCGACGTGGCAATTACTTTAAAGGTGATTAAACAAATTAAAAACAGGATGATGAAATAGGTATTGTCCGTGAATATCTGAAAAATATTATTTTGAACCACGCTGCCAATATTTCCTCTCAAAATATTGTTGATGGTTTCATAACCTTCGCCAAAAAGTGTTGGAATAAAATAAACAATTACACCAAGCGAGAGACCTCCAATAAGTAATCGAACATAGGGATTTTCGAATTTTTTGAAGAAATTGCTGATTGCAAAA
Source organism: Lutibacter sp. (assembly GCA_030656195.1). Taxonomy (GTDB): domain Bacteria; phylum Bacteroidota; class Bacteroidia; order Flavobacteriales; family Flavobacteriaceae; genus Lutibacter. Next base: position 5,751 of record JAUSOJ010000226.1, on the reverse strand, counting down.
TACATTTTACTGAAATAAATGGAAGCTGTTGCACAGGCAACGCCCAATAAAACATAAAACAACACATCGTTTAGCTCAAATTTATCCTGTATGATAAAATGAAGCAAAACATCGTCCCCAAAAAAGAAATAGGAAGTTAACACCGCGGTAATTGAAGCCAATAATAATGGAATCATAGAAGCCAGCGTAAGTTCCAAACTAAAAATCTCCACCGCAAAAACAATGGCGGCAATGGGCGCTTTAAATATTGACGACATAGCGCCGGCGGCAGCAGCTCCAATAAGCAAGGTTCTTGTGGTTTGATTTAAATGAAAAAAACGGGCAAAATTAGAGCCAATGGCAGCGCCAGTGGCAACGGTTGGGCCTTCCAGTCCGACAGATCCTCCAAAACCAACTGTTAGCGGCGCCGTGATTAAAGATGCCCACATTTGGTGTTTTGGCATAATTCCCTTTAATTTTGAAATGGCGTATAAGGTGGATGGAATTCCGTGTCCCACTTTTTTTCGAACCACATATTTTATAAGCAGCAATACAATTAAAAAGCCCAGAATTGGGAAAATAAAGTAAAATGCCTGATGTATTTGTTTGATAAATCCTTCTTCCAGTAAATTTTGGATGAAATGCGTTAAGTTTTTTAGAACCACAGCGGCCAAACCGGCCAACAATCCTATAATGGCACTCGCTATATTGGTGAATTGTTTGTTGGAAATATGATGATATCTCCACTTTAAAAATTTAAGAAATAATTTTTTTGAAAATGCTGACATCTTATGTTTCTGAAAGGAGGTACAAAAATATTAAAATAAAGCTATTCGGTCACGCGATTTGGGCATTTTTTACAAGTCTTGTTGCTTTTATTCTTGAATTTTTCGCAGCATTTTTCATTTATCTCAACGTGTGTCTTCTTTTTGGTTGAAGCGCTCCAATCAAAATCGTAATTAAAAATACCTGAAATATCTGTAGTTCCCAAAATGCTTATTTAGAATGATTTTAAACAAATGTACAAATACTTTGAAAACCAACATCAATATCTTTATTAAATTTTAGCTAAAAAACACAATATCAATGTAAATTTTATGTTAAGAAAAGCTATTTTATTAAAAACCTAATTTAAATAAGAAATTACGATGTTTTTAATTCATTGAATTTAAGTAATTTGCGTAATTTCAAAAAAACTTAATGTAAACTTAACGTTAACTTAAAGTAAATAAAAAGCAAATAATGTACTTTTATAATGCGTAAAAAAAAAGGACTTAAAATAAACAGATCATGAAAACTTTTATAAACATCGTTGTAATGTTGTTTTGCATAACAGCATTTTCTCAAGAACAAAAAATAACTTATCAAAAAATGGAGAATGATTTGGTAAAAGCAACCTATTATTTTGCCGATAACAGTGCCATTGTTGAACGCGAAGGTTATTTTAATAAAGAAGGCAAACTGCATGACACTTGGATTAGCTATGATTTACAAGGAAATAAAACCGCTATTGCAACCTATAATAATGGTGTAAAAGAAGGTGTTTGGACTTACATTAAAACGGATAAAATTACAGTTGTAACTTACAATGAAAATAAAATTACCCATGTTGAAGAAAAAGCATTGGTGGTTAATTAATGAAAAAATAAATGTGATATTTTGTAAACAAAAAGGCTGAAATTTAAATTTCAGCCTTTTTGTTTTTATGTCCTAAATTTTTATAGGCTAATACTGTATCCCAATGAAAATGAGGTTCCCGGTTGCCTTAAAGAGAAAGACTGTCCGGTCGCACCATAAGAATCGTACAAACTTTGACGTTTTTCAGCCAAAATATTATCAACTTTTAGACTAATGGATGAATTATTGTCCTTTCCCATCGTTTTTGAAAAATTGAAATTTAAACTGTTAAAAGGTTGTACATAAACATCGGGGTTTTGGCCAAAACCAACAACTTCCAGTGTTTTTCCCTGTACATTGTAAAACAATCCCGTTTCCAATCCAAAGGTTGTATTGTTGTAATTCAATCCGGCATTGATAAGAAATGGCGATTGCCCTTGCAATTCTCTGGTATCTTTAATGGTTTCTCCATCTCTGGCGAAAGTTTTTCTTGAATCAAACTCTTCATTTATCCCTTGATTCATTTTTATTTTAGAACCAATAACGGAAACATTTACATTTAAAGTCAGGTCCTTTAAACTTTCAGCCATAAAACCAAAATTCTTTCTGCCTTCAAACTCAAAACCAAGCACTTCAGCAGACGGAGAATTTCTGGGCGTAAACTGGTTTGGCGCAATCACGGAAAATGCAACCAATTCAATAGGGTCTTTAAAATTTTTATAAAAACCGCTCAATGCAAGCATTTGGTTTTGATTGCCATAAACTTCATATCTAAAATCAAGATTGTCAATATAAGAAGGTCTTAAATCAATATTTCCAAGAAAAATTACCCCAGTCAGTAAATCAGGAATTTGAACCACTGAAAGTTCTTTAAAACTTGGTCTTGCTGTTGTTTTAGAATAGGAAAATCTAAAATTTGTATTGTCGTTGTATTCATATATGATGTTTGCAGAAGGGAAAAAATCCATTTCTTCAAGGGTATTTTCATTGTCATATATTTGGCTGCCTAAATTATTTTGGCCCGTAAAGAAAGTGGTGAAATATTCTGCTCTTACCCCTAAAATTGTTCTCAATTTTTCTCCAATTTTAAATTCGTTGGAAACATAGGCCGCCGCAGTGTTTTGATTGGCATCAAAAGAGTTTGCCGGTTCAAAATTACCGCGAATATAAGAACCTGAATTGGTGGATGGCGTCCAAATATTTTCATCGGCCAATATGGCGTTTGGGTCGCCGCCAAAAACGGTCGGACTTATATTTCTAAAAGCTATTTCGTAACTGTAAACTGAATAATCACGCTGTTTATAGCTGTATAAGCCGCCAAATTTAAATACCGCTTTGTTCGAAAACAGTTCATATTTTTTGGTAAAATCTATTTTTCCAACCGCATTTATTTCTTCCAAATTCCGCCAAATTCTGTTGGGAAAACCGGCATCTGAACTGATGGTGAATCCGTCAGGTAATTTTATAAATGTTGTCAGTCTAACATCTTTATCATAAACTCGGGAATAGGTTGGCGATATTTTCCATTCAGTAATAAACGAGGCGTCTTCACTGGTATTTTTACCCGATAAAAGCACATTGGTAATGGCGCGTTCTGTATATTCCAAATTGTCTTTTACAACATCTATCGCATTTGAAATCTCCGTTTTTTGATCAAATAAAGCTGCCCTGCTTTCACCATTTTGAATGTGCAAAAAGTTAAGATTGTATTTCGATTTTAAGGTTTTATAAGACAAACCCGTTAAAACAGAGGCCAAAACATTGTTTGTGCCAATATCTCCTCTTTGCCTTCTGTCAAAACGAAGCTCAAATTCGTCTCTTTCTTCAGGTTTTTGATAAATCCCGTTTTCAAAACCTTCATAAAAAGTAGTCGTATTTTTATAATCAACAGAAGCTATAAAACCGAGTTTATTGTCATTCACATCAAACTGATTTCCATAATTAAAACCAATGCCAAAATCGGGCAAACTTGTTTTATTTTCCGTTGCCAGCGTAGGATTAAAAGCACGGGTTATTGGCCCTAATGTTCTGTTTTTTGCTGAAGCAGGATTTGGAATAATTTGCGCGGTTGAAATTGGAAGGGCTCTGGTACCATCATCAAAACCCAAAAAATCTGTTGCGCCACCTTTGTAAGTTAAATAATTGTCTTTGAAATGCATATTGGTATTAAAACCTCCTGATACAGAAAATTCCATTTGCTTTTGTGTAGGAAAATCTTTGGTCACAATATCAATAACACCACCCGTAAAATCGGCTGGTAAATCGGCAGAAGCAGACTTAATCACAAGAATATTTTCTAAAATATTGGTAGGGAAAATATTCATTTGAATGGTATTTTTATCGGGATCCAGTCCTGGAATATCCATGCCGTTTAAAATGGATTTTGTGTATCTGTCGCCCAAACCCCTTACATAAACATACTTTCCGTCCTGAACAGAAACCCCAGGAACGCTTTTTATAGCTGAAGCGATATTGCTGGCGCCGGTTTTGTTGATACTCGCAATAGACAAACCGTCTATTAATGTCGCCGATTTCTTCTGATAAAATAAAATGGATGCTTCGGTATTTTGTCTGGCTGAAGAGGTAACCATCACTTCCTTCAACAAAACCGAAGAATTTAAGGTTACATTTATTGTAATCACCTCATTGGCTTTAACCTTAATTTCTGTTATTTCTTTTGATTCATAGCCAATAAATGAAAAAACCAAGGAATAAACGCCTTCTTTAAGTTCCAAAGCATAAATACCCTCAAAATCTGATGTTGTTCCTTTTTCAGTATTTTTTACTGAAACATTGGCGAACGCCAGTACATCGTTATAATCACCATCCAAAATTTTTCCCGTCACTTTTCCTGTTTGTGCATTTACCACTTGCATAGCCATCATTAAACACACAATGATAAGAATTCCCTTTTTTAACATTTCTTTTATTTTAGTTGAATATTAGTTGAATGAACAAAATGCCCACAGCCTAAACAGGCGTATGGACATTTTGTTTAAAAAATTTATATTAATATTAGTAAGCACTTTTTGAAGCTGCATAAGTCCAAGAAAATACAGAAGTATTTGCACCAACTGTTGCTGCACTAGGCGAAGCGATAGCGGTTACATTGCTGGTGAATTTTGTTACATCAGCAGGATTGGCTCCAGTAATCAAATTGGCTACCGTAACACCTGCAGGTAAAACAACTTGCCAATTGGAAAAAGTAATTCTGCCATTTGCCAGTTCAGTCACAGAATCAGCGCCATTTACTCTCACTTTAGAATCAGCTGAAAAACCGTAAGCCAGCACATTTTTCATATTTGCAATCAATCCGTCTCTTAAATCGGCATATTTGCTTGAAGTTCCGGCTCCTTTAAGGGTAACGTTTTCAATAGTATAACCTGCTTCTGTTGCAGCAGAACCTGCAGGGCCGTCTAATTCCATTGCGCTATCTGAGTCAACACCCATAATAACCATAGCATTTTTTATAGATCCAGACCAAGCTTCGTCAAAATCCAAAGCATCATCACCTTGTGCCCAAGTAAGAATATTGGTTACATTTACGGTACCTCCAAAAATTTCAATGGCATCATCTTGGTTGGCAACAATTTCAATATGGTCAACAACAGTTCCAGATCCAACACCACCAAGTGTTAATCCGTTAATTTCATTATCTGCGCCAATGGTGATTCCTCCGTGTCTTATAGAAAGGTATTTATAAACACCTGAATTATCGTTGGCTACATTACCTCCATACTGACCAAATGAATCAGTTGCAGGGATTCCTTCTATTTGTTTTGTGGCAACATCACCGCCTACAGAAATAGGAGCTTTACCTAAAACAATTATGCCACCCCACATACCGTTGTCGGCTATTGTTAAGTTTGTACCGGCTTTTTGTCCGATTTGGATATTGTCCAATACCGATGTAAATATAATTGGTTTGGCAGCAGTTCCTACTGCGTTTAATTTTCCGCCTTGGTCAACGATTAATGCAGAGGCCAAAGATCCTTGTCCTTCAGCGCCTTTAACGATTGTTCCGGCTTCAATGGTTAGTGTTACCCCATCATCAACAACAACTTTTCCTCCTAAAATGTAAATGTTATCAGCAGTCCAAGTTTCATTCGCTTTAATAATTCCAGCTTTTGTGATTACGTTAGATGAACCATCCTC
>JAUSOJ010000207.1 GCA_030656195.1 Lutibacter sp. | reverse complement strand
ATGGCGCTTATGCCAATAATTTCTCTATCGGGAAAACAATCGGCAATAATATTTAAAACAATTCGGTCATTCGGATCATTAAAAGTGGGCACCAAAACACATTTATTTAAAATGAGAAAGTTGGCATAACTCGCCGGAATTCTCAAATTGTCAAAATCGATCCTTTTTGGCATTGGCAAACAAACAATGTTGGGCGATTTTCCGTTTTCCAGTTTTGCTTGTTGCAATCGTTTTAAATTGTCTTGTAATGGCTTGTAATTTGAATCTTTTGGATCAGATTCCACCACAGTAATAATGGTGTCTTCATTCACAAATCGGCACAAATCATCAATATGTCCGTGCGTATCATCGCCAACAATGCCATCGCCCAGCCAAATTACATTGGTGATTCCCAAATATTCTTTAAAAACCGCTTCATAATCTGCTTTGGTGAAATTTTTATTTCTGACTTGAATGCTGGGATGCAGCAAACATTCTTCTGAAGTTAACAAAGTTCCTTTTCCGTTGCTGTCAATAGCGCCACCCTCAACAATTACTGGTTTTCCTTGATACATTGCCTGCGTTAGCGGAATGTCCAAAAACGACGCAACTTTTGAAGGCACCAATTTATCGAGTTGATAATTGGAGTATTTTGCCCAGCCATTAAAATTGAAATTTAAGGCTTCCCTCCCATTTTTACCATTTTTAACAACAATGGGTCCGGAATCCCGCATCCAGCTTCGGTTTGTTTTTTGAATGATGAAAGAAACATTTTCAGTTTTTACGTGCGCCATTTCAAGCATTCCATTCACTTTTTCTTTCAATTTTTCATTGGCAACCAATAAAAAAACATCTTCAACAGCAGCAATCTTTTTGATAAATTCCACAAAAGCCCATTGAATTGCCCCATATTTTCCGGGCCAATCGTTGCCGTTTTGAGGAAAACAAAGCAATATTCCCTGTTGTTTTTCCCATTCTGCCGGAAATCTTCTGTTATGCTCCATTATTTATCGATGGCTCTTTTAGTGATATCGCCATAAGCGTCAATTCTTCTGTCTCTAAAAAATGGCCAGTTCTGACGCACATTTTCCTGTAAATTTAAATCAACATCAGCCATCAATATTTCTTCTTGATCGTGCGATGCCTGTGCCAATATTTCACCTTGCGGACCACAAATAAAAGAAGATCCCCAAAACTCAATACCTGCAGTATTTGGTGCATATTTTTCCAAGCCTATTCTGTTTGCTGCCGCTACATAAACACCGTTTGCAACAGCGTGGCCTTTCATTACGCTCATCCATGCATTGTGCTGATTTGCGCCATATTCTTCTTTTTCAAGCGGAAGCCACCCAATAGCAGTAGGATAAAACAACACTTCTGCGCCTTGCAAAGCCGTTAATCTGGCCGCTTCCGGATACCATTGATCCCAACAAATTAGCGTGCCTATATTGCCTTTTTTGGTGGGAAATGATTTAAAACCGATATCTCCCGGCGTAAAATAAAATTTTTCATAAAATTGCGGATCGTCCGGAATGTGCATTTTACGATATAATCCGGCTTCAGTGCCATCTGTATCAATAATATAAGCGCTGTTGTGGTAAATTCCTGCCATTCTTTTTTCAAAAAACGGTACAATTATCACCACGCCCAATTCCTTTGCCAATGCGCTGAAAGCGATGAATGACGTGCTGTACAATTCCTCAGCCAATGCAAAATTATCGGTGTCCTCACTCTGACAAAAATAATGGCTGCTGTACAATTCGGGTAAAGAAATGACTTCCGCGCCTTGTTTTGCGGCATCTTTTACCCAGCTTAAACATTTTTTTAAATTGTTTTCAGCGACATCATTTAAATTTAGCTGCAATACGGCTATTTTATATTTTTTATTTGGCATATTCAAGAATTTATAATGTAAAAGTAGTATTTTTTACAAACAGAAGTGCGTAACAATTTTAGAATTTTTATTTGATGGAACGCAAATAAAGATTTTCAACTTTATCCCTCGCCCATTGGGTTTTTCTTAGAAATTTTAAGCTCGAATTTATGGAAGGATTCGATTTAAAGCAATTGATGTTAATGCGTTCACCCAATTCTTCCCAGCCATACATCGCCACCAAAAATTGAAGTATTTCTGCAAGTTTAACGCCGTGAAGCGGATTGTTTGGCTGTTCTTCCATTGTTTGAATGTTTAACTGTTTAATCTTTTATTTGTGTAAATGTTTCTTTATTGCTTACCTAAAAACTTTTAACTTTCAATATCTAATATTTAACTTCTAATATTTAATATTTAACTTTTTTAATCTTTTACCAGTCTATCGGGCGATAATCTTTTAAAAATTTACCGCTCCAATGTTTCCCTGTGTTTAGGCCGTCGAATAACGGATCCATAACACGTGCCGCACCATCAACAATATCCAAAGGCGGCTGAAAATCGTGCACTTCTATTTTATGTTTGGACAAATCCACCGGATCTTCATCGGTCACCCAACCTGTAT